>JAODLU010000186.1 GCA_025464125.1 Microbacteriaceae bacterium
GCCGGGCGCCTCGTCGCTGAGGGCGAAGTCGACATAACCCAGGGCGGAGCGGTGGTCGACGGGGCGACGGCGAAGGGGCCGATCCGCATCCGGCGCCGTCGGCCCGAGGCTTAGGTCAGCGCGGCGAATTCCTCGTCGCTCAGCTCGATCAGGGCGGCTGCGGTGTTGTCGTCCAGGTGCTCGACGCTCGACGTGCCTGGGATCGGCAGGATCACCGGAGACCTCCGCAGGAGCCACGCGAGGGCGAGCTGCGAGGGTGTCGCGTCATGGGTCTTCGCCGCGGCATCCAGCGGTCCGCCAGCCTTGGCCAGCTTGCCGGTCGCGAGAGGGAACCACGGAATGAAAGCGATGCCGTTGGCTTCTGCGTAATCGAGCACGTCTTCGGATGCCCGATCAGCAAGGTTGTAGCGATTTTGCACGGACACGACGTCAATGATCTTGCGCGCGGCCTCGATCTCGTCGACGGTCACCTCCGATAGTCCGATGTGACGGATCTTGCCCTCCTTCTGCAGCGCGCCGAGTTCGCCGAGCTGCTCCTCGAGGGTCACCTTCGGGTCGATGCGGTGCAGCTGCAGCAGGTCGATGCGCTCGAGCCCGAGGTTGCGCAGGCTGAGCTCGACCTGCTGGCGAAGGTATTCGGCGCGACCAACCGCGACCCACTGGTTCGGGCCCTGGCGGGTGAAGCCGACCTTCGTGGCGATCACGAGGTCGTCGGCGTACGGGTGAAGCGCTTCGCGAATCAGCTCGTCGGCCACATACGGGCCGTAAGCGTCGGCCGTGTCGATGAGCGTGATGCCGAGGTCGACAGTGCGACGCAGCACGCGGATGGCGCCGTCGTGATCGCGGGATGGCCCCCAGACGCCAGCACCAGGCAGCTGCATGACGCCGTAGCCGAGGCGATTGACCGGCAGGTCACCGCCGATGGAGAAGGAACCGGATGCTGTGGCTGGTTGTGCGGTGGTGTTGGACATACCAATTACAAGGCACCGAAGCGCCCCAGCATTCCGCCACTGGAGAATTGCGCAGTTGCGCCTGCCTGGGTGCGCTTACCCCCGAATGGGGGACAGGCACATACTGGAGGTATGGCTAACTTATTGAAGGGCATGAAATCGCTCGACTGGATATTGGTTGGGCTGTGCGCAGTGAGCGTGGTCGCCGCGATTGGCACCTTCATCTGGCACGTTTATTCATGGGTTCCGGCAGCGGTGATCCTCGTCGCGGTCGCCATCAGGCTCGTCCGCGGCAGTGCCGCACGCGACGGCAGTGGGGCAAGACACCCACAGGAAAACGATCCGAACCGTCGCTAGTCGCCTGGCGCGCTAGACCTTGAAGATGAGGCCAGCGATGATGCTTCCGGCGGGTGCTCCGACAACGCCAAGCACCACGGCCCAGATCGCGTTGTTCATGCGGGTGCCGCCGAGCCGCCTGGCTCGGACGATTCCGATGATCCCGAAAATGACCGCAAGCACTCCGAACAGCGCCGCTGGCGCGTAGGCGAAGATGCCGCTCCCGCTGGCCAGGACACCCGCCATCATCGCGAGGAGTCCCAGCACGAATCCTGCGAAGGCGATCGTGTTGGCTGGTGGTGTGCTGCCCTGGGGGGTGCTGGGCGTCGCTTGGGTCATCCGCCGATTCTGGCAGAGGATGGCATGAGCCGTGGGTGGCGCCCAGCTGTTAGGGAGTTGTTGCTAGTGAGCTGGGCCGAGCAGCACCGCGAACAGCGCCGCCGCGCCGCCCACAATGAAAAGCAGGGTGCCCAGCTGCATGGTGCGGGTCTTGTTGCGGTCCGACACCCTCACGCTTACCTCGAGGATCGGGCATCCGGACCAGCCAATCAGTCCGACGCTCAAAGCCACCAGGCCGAAGGCGATCCAGAACACGATCGCGAGGCCTACGGGCAGCACTGACGGCCGCCAGCCTGACGATAGGAGGAGGCCAAGGGTGACGGCGATTGAGCCGACCGCTCCCACGAACCACCACGTGCCGGTCCACATGATGCGCTCGACATTTTTCTCAGGGTGCATCAGGTCATCTGACACGATTTGGTCTGTCATCGCTCTTCTTTGATCGCTTTCCACGCTGGACCGCACACCTGCGGTCGAGTCCTATGCCTGAGATTAGCAACCAGCGAGTTCCAGCAAAATTCCTCAGGAAGCGTGTTACGCCAGAAGCGCGCCTGCGAGGCGGACCGCTATTTGCCGGACAGCTTTCGCAGCGCCGACCCTTTGTGAGCTGCCCCCGCGCCGGTCTTCTCAGATTTCACGATGAACGCTGGTTCGTTGGCGGAGGCGGTGAACTTCTGCCCGTCGAACTCGAAGTCCTTCGTGCGGCGTTCCTCGACCGTGCCCCGCGTGCGACCCTGCGACGTGCCCCACGAGACGCGGTCGCCGACTTTCAAAGGCTCTGACATTGGGCGCACGGTACACGCCCGATGCCGGAAACAAACCCGAAAGATCCGACGACTAGCGTTAGCCCATGGACGACACGACCGCCACCGACCCGACCGATCTCGTTGGGCGATTCGAGGCAGAACATCGCATCCCGGGCACCATGCGGGCGGATGTGCACCTGCTCGGCGACCTGCTCGGCCGGGTGCTGCGCGAGAGCGGCTCCGACGGGCTGTACGACGATGTCGAGAGGCTGAGACTCGCGACAATCCAGGCCTATACGGATGAGACATCCGAAGCCTTCGCCCGCGCAGCGCAGATCGTGGAGAGCTTCACCATCCAGCGAGCTGACGAGGTGGCACGGGCCTTCACCGCCTACTTCCACCTCGTGAACCTTGCCGAAGAACATCAGCGTGTGCGCGCCCTGCGAGTGCGTAACGGCCAGGCCAGCGGCGACGATCCTTCCGACTCGATCGGCAGCGCGTTCGCCCAGCTCAGCAAGGAGATCGGCGCGGATGCTGCAACCGAGCGCCTGCAGGGCATGCGGTTTCACCCGGTCTTCACCGCGCACCCGACCGAGGCCCGGCGCCGGGCGGTGTCTGGCAGCATCCGCCGGCTGTCGGAATTTCTCGACGAGCGGGATCTCTCCCGCGGCGGCGCTGATGAGGTGCGCATCGAGCGGGGCATGCTGGAGGAGGTCGACACCCTGTGGCGCACGGCCCCCCTGCGCACCGACAAGCCGACGCCCGTCGACGAGGTGCGCTCGATCATGGCAGTCTTCGATGAGACGCTCTACACGTCGATCCCCGCGGTGTACCGACGTGTCGAAGACCTGATCCACGGCGTTGGCGCCCGCACTGAACCTCCGATCAGTCGCCCGTTCATCCGTCTCGGCACCTGGGTCGGCGGCGACCGTGACGGCAACCCGTTCGTCACCTCGTCGGTCACCAAGAAGGCCGCGGCGATCGCGATCGAGCACGTGCTGCTCGGCCTCGAACGCACTGCCAACCGTGTGGGTCGCGGCCTGACCCTCGACGCGACGACGACCCCTCCGACGGATGCCCTGCTTGCCCTCTGGCAGAGACTCCGGGCAGCCGACGAGGACGCGGCCAGGGAGATCGCCAAGCGATCGCCGAACGAGC
>JAODLU010000196.1 GCA_025464125.1 Microbacteriaceae bacterium
ACCGCGAACGCGGACCTCGCCGCCGGATCTGACCGTGTTCTGGTGATCGTTCCCGCGCACGATGTCTCGCACGACAGGGACACGTTTCCCTCCTCCCAGTTCGAGGCTCTTCACGCGGCAAAGGTGAGGGTGATCTACGCGGACGAGGATTCGCTCGCAGCTTTCGGTGCGAACCCTCTCGATCCGACGGTTCGGCGAACCGCAGCCATCGCCGGTCGTGAGCAAGGTCGACGAGTCGGCGCCAGCCTCGCCGGATTCTGGAGCTAGGCGATGACGAGGGCACTGGTGCTCGGCGGCGGGGGCGTGACAGGCATCGCGTGGGAACTCGGGGTGCTTGCCGGGCTCGCGCAAGGCGGCATCCGGCTGATGTCTGCAGATCTGATCGTTGGCACATCGGCGGGATCGCTCGTCGCCGCACAGATCACCTCAGGCACGCCCCTGGAAACGCTGTATGCCAAAGAGTTGCAGGACACGGCCGCCGAGCCCTCTGCTGGGCTGCCGCGCGGATGGCTAGCCCGATTCGCCTGGAACGCGTTCACATCGAGAAGCACCCAGTCCTTCGCGAAGCGGATGGGAAAGGTGGCGATGAACACCCCAGCCGCACGCGACGCACGTGCGGTGATCGGTGCATGCCTGCCGTCGCAGACATGGCCGGATCACAACCTCAGGATCACTGCGGTCAACGCGTCGACCGGTGAACTGGCCGTCTTCGATCGAGCAAGCGGCGTCGAACTGGCAGACGCGGTCACTGCGAGCTGTGCGGTGCCGGGCTACTCCCAGCCGGTCACCATGCTGGGCGAGCGCTACATGGACGGGGGCATGGGTTCAGGCACGAATGCCACGCTCGCCCGAGGCTACGACCAGGTTTTGGTAATCGCTCCGACAGTAAGCGGATTCGGCGCAATGAAAAGCGTCAAATTCGACCTAAAGGCTCTCTCGGACGACTCTTCTGTCGTCGTGATTTCTCCTGACGCGCAAGCCAGGAAAGCCATCGGAGCAAATGTCTTCGATGCGAGCCGGCGAGGGCCGAGCGCTGAAGCCGGGCGGGCGCAGGTCTCCAGAGCCCTCGAGTCGATCGCGGCCATGTGGGCGTGAGAGCCATGGCGATGTCGGCAACTCGCGGATATTCTGGCAAACGTGGCTCTGTTGGTTGTACCGAACACGCGGTTTCATCACTCCTTCATTAGCGCGGTCACAGAGTTCGGCGACGCCCGGATGGATGGCGCCGGATCTGTCAACGGCGCAGAGCTGACGGCGCTGGCTGACGAGGAAGCGTTCGAACGCCTGGTCATCTCCCTCGTGCGGGACCAGCAAGAGGATGCCCCGCGAGCCGCCAGCTTCGTGCCTGCCACCTCGCTCTGGATGGTGAACGACGACGAGCTTGTCGGGTTCCTTCAGGTTCGGCACCGACTGACCCCGTTCCTGCTCGAGCAGGGTGGGCACATCGGCTACAGCGTGAGGCCCTCCGAACGCCGCCAAGGCTATGCCTCTGCCGCACTCACCGAGTCGCTGGGTGTCGCGGCAGGGCTCGGTATCGAGCAGGTGCTGCTCGTCTGCGATGAGGAGAACATCGGCTCGCGAACGGTGATCGAGCGGGCTGGCGGCGTGTACGAAGACAGTCGGGCGGGCAAGCGGCGGTACTGGATTCCGACCGGCTATCCGAATAACTCACAACTCTTCCACTGAAGGGCTGTTGGCCGCTCAACCGACCTCTTCCTTTTCCGCCACGACAAGCTGATTTTCGATGAAGTCCGAACCTGACACAGACTGGAAGGTACCCTGGCAACGGCGGCTGGCGCGATCCACCACCAGGCCGGGGAGAAGGCACCAGCGAAATAGTCGGCGCTGGCCCGGTCTAGTGCATGGCACGGAGTACCGTACTGACCGGGTCACTCTCCCACGCTTCGCAGCTTCTGACCTGTCTGTCGGCGGGATGCGGCGGCGCCAGAAATGGACCCGCAGTGCTTTCCGTGGGCTGGCCTGCTGTCTCGAGTTGGAAGGCACTCCCGCATGCTTTCACTGGCGATAATCGGTGAGAATGTCGCATCACCGGCTGTGCATGCGGTATCGCTCACCCCGTTGCAGGCGCTCGGCATCCCGGTCGCCCTGGTCGGATGCGTTTTCCTGGCCTTTGGAGCCCAATTCCAGCAGCGCGGTGTCGCTCGAGTAAGCGAAGCTCGACCGCCGGGCAAGTCCCGCACGCTTGATTTTTCCCAGCTTGTTGCACTTGCCCGCCGCCCCAGCTGGCTAATCGGATCGCTGATGCTCGGCCTTGCCATCCTGTTCCAACTGTTTAGCCTCTATCTCGCCCCTCTGACTGTGGTGCAGCCCTGAGGGGCTGTTGCGCTGGTGATCACTGCGCTTCTGACATCCCGAGCGAACCACACCCGCTTGACCACGCGCGAAAAACAAGCGATCGCGATGTGTGTGGGAGGGGTCGGGCTGTTCGTTATCGTGGCTGCTTTGACGACTACGACGCCGCCGCTTGAAGACGCGCAACTCCTCGTCATCGTGATTATTTTGGCTGTAGTTCTGATCGCCTGCACGATTCT
>JAODLU010000200.1 GCA_025464125.1 Microbacteriaceae bacterium
ATGAAGCTCGGCTGGAAGGACCGCCTCGACCCGATCAAGCAGTCCATCGCCGGCAAGCTCGTCGGCAATGACTTCGTCGCAGTGCACATGGCGTGGGGTGCGGCCAACGAGTGGTCGGCGATCACCGCGTACAACCGCATGGCGGACCTCGAAGAAGACCCGGTGCTGGCAGAACTGCTGAAGCGCATCGCGAAGCAGGAGGCCCGCCACGTGGCCTTCTACACCTCGCAGGCGCGTGACCGCCTCGCCAAGAGCAAAAAAGCACAGGTGCTCGCGCGCTTCGCCCTGAAGAACTTCTGGTCGCCTGTCGGTTCCAGCATCATGGAGAAGTCAGAGGTCATCCACGTCATGGGTCACCTGATGAGCGGGCCGGATGGGCGCAAGGGCGCCAGGAAGATCGACACCGCGATCTCCGGACTGCCGGGTATGTCTGGTCTTCGTATCGTCGAGGATTCGCTCGACGCGCTCGGCATCGCCACCTAACTCCTGGCATGGCCCCGACGCCGCTGGCCCGTTGACCGATACCCTGTGGTCGTGAGCGCGATCAACCCTTTCCGCCGATCGGCGGTCGTGCGCCCTGCGGTCGACTCAGGCCTCGACTGGGTGTTCTTCATCATCGGCGGGGTGTCGGCGATCTGGCTCGCCTACCTGCTGTTGCGGGAAAGCTTCAGCCTCGGCTGGGGTCAGATCTGGTTCTCAGTCGTCTTCTGGATCCTTCTGGCGTACCTCGTATTGCCGAGGCTTCACAAAATCCTCACCCGCATCTACGTGCCCGACTATTTCATCGGGCGGGCGCGAACGAGCGATGGCCTCCTCGGTGACCCGATCAACCTCGCTCTTCTCGGCTCAGAGGGCCAGTTGCATGAGGCGATGACGCAGGCCGGCTGGACCATGGCCGACGACGTGACACTTGCCACCGGCTGGCGCATCGTCAGATCGACCATCCTGCGACGCAGCTACCTCGAGGCGCCGGTCAGCCCCCTGCTGCTCTTCGGGCGCAAACAGGATTTCGCATACCAGCAGGAGGTCAACGGCAGCCCAGGCAAGCGACACCACGTACGGTTCTGGCGGGCGCCCGACGGCTGGCGACTTCCGGGCGGACGGCACGCTGAGTGGCTCGCCGCAGGCACCTATGACCGCCGCGTCGGCTTCTCGCTCTTCACCCTGCAGATCACCCACAAGATCGACGCCAACACCGACCTCGAGCGGGACCACATCGTGGCGACCGTGAGGGCTGCCGAGTCTGGCGTCTCGGTGGCGACGATCAAGGACTTTTCGACCGGCTATCACTCCCGCAATGGCGGGGGGGACGCGATCGCGACGGATGGGGACCTGCCGGTGATCGATGTGAGGGCTGTTGACGTCGCGCCCGGCCTTGCTGCGGGCATCCCGACTGACAGTCGTGACAAGCGCCCCGGGCCGACGGTCATCGGGGCGCTGCTCGTGGCATCGCGAGGTCTCATCGCGGTCTATGCGATCGTGTCGCTGCTGGTCACCTGGGACGCGACCGTGGCGGCCGCCGTGAGGTCAGACGGCAATGACAGTGCTGCGGAGGTCGAGCTGGCCCTGCGCGCGCTTGTCATCGGCATCGGCGCTGTGGCACTCATCGACCTGCTCATCGCCTGGCGGGTCTTTCTCGGTCGCAACTGGGCGCGCGTGCTGGCGATCGCCGTCAGCGCCATATCCATCGTGCTGCAGGCCATCAGCTGGGCGACGGATGGCGCGGCGATAACCCTGCAGACGAACCTGCCAGGGCTTTCTCTCGACGTGCTGCTCATGCTCGCGCTGTCGAGCGAGCGGGCGCTCACCTATGCCAGGCGCAGGCGCAAGGCTCCGAAGCGCATCTCGGGCCGGCCGGGCAACGTCGCAGCGTTCTAGGGTTTGCCTGTCGGCGTCGGGCTCGGTGAATCCGTCACGCAGCCGGGCGGCAGCGAGTTGCCGCTGATCGAAAAGTCATCGCAGCGCAGGAACGCCGCCTGGTGCACTCCGAGTTCGAACGAGGCGACAGCGATCAGGGTGATGGCGATGAGCATCAGGGTGCTGCGAGCCCTCGAGATGCCTTTGCCGAGGTTTGGCCAGATCATGCGGGCAAGCACCCACAGCGTTGCGGGGATTCCGAGCAGGCCCACGATCGCGCCGATCAGGTCGACGACATCTGTGAAAACGTTCGAGGTCTCCGGGTTGCTGATGAGTTCGAGCACAAGCCAGAGGGTCGGAACCAGCAGCGCGGCAGCCCTGCGAATGCGGTGCCGTTCGCCGCGCGGCTGCAAGAGCACGACGAAGAAGGCAGCAGTCGCGGCGGCCCACACGGTGAGCAGCTGGTCGAAGAAAAGCGTGCCCCATGCGCCAAGCGTGAAGGCCGGCCACCACAGCGCTGCGCTCATCGCGACGACGACGCCAGCCTCGATGCCTGGCCGCGTTCTGGGGTCCGCCGGGTGAGCGGTCGCGTGCTCCGCATCTTCTGGCATGGCCACGTTCGCTGGCATGGGCCAACGGTACCGCCTTGCCGCAGGTCGCCCGGATAGCCGATAATCGAGCGCAGCCGGCCGAAGGAGAAATACATGCCCACGATCAATGTCGCGAGTGTGCTGGTCGACGACCAGGCCAGGGCGCTCGCGTTTTATACCGACAAGCTGGGATTCGTCGCCAAGACCGACGTGTCCCTCGGGGAGTACCGATGGCTGACAGTCGTCGGCGCGAACGAGCCAGACGGTGTCGAGCTGTTGCTGGAGCCCGATGTGCACGCTGCTGCGAAGGCGTTCAAGCGGGCGCTCGTGGCCGACGGCATCCCGTACACGTCGTTTGCTGTTGAAGACGTCACTGCCGCGCACGCTGACCTCGAGGCGCGCGGCGTGACGTTCACCCAGGCGCCGACCGCCATGGGTCCGGTCGTCACAGCGGTGCTGGATGACACCTGCGGCAACCTGATCCAGCTGACCAGCCCGGCCTGATCGTTCGCGCTTACAGGCCAGTCCGAATGCCGTTGCGCAACGTGTCGAACAGCCGCTCGAGCCGCGCGCTGTGGTCGTCCACAACGCCGCTGTAGGCCTCACCCGCGAGCAAGCGCCGCGCAGTCTCGACCATCACCGAGCTGTACCCGGCGATGACCAGCGCGGCAAGCAACTGCGCGTCGCCATCGAAGGCGGAGTCGACCTGAAGCTCACCCGCGAGAACCTGTTGCAATTCGGAGGCGATCTCGCGTGCTCGTGCCACGAGCGCTGGTGATTCGGCGACCGTGCGGAAGAACCCCGTCGAACGTTCGTCGACGCCGGAGAGCGGATGACGATCTTCGAACAGGCGAGCACTCATTGCGTGCATCGACTCGAGCGCATCGACACCTGAAGCGCGCTCGCGCACAGCCGAGCGCAGCAGGTCGACTGCGTCGGCGGCGCGATCGAGAAACAGGTCTTCCTTGCGGGGGAAGTGGTTGAAGACGGTAACGCTCGATACCCCAGCCTCCCGCGCGACCTCGGCGACGGTGACCGAGTCGTAGCCGCGCTCGATAAAGAGGCGGTTTGCCACCTCGCGTATGCGCGCACGGGTCTGAGGGCCGCCGCGTTCGCTGGTCCTGGGCATCCGAGCTCCTCACGGTCGCAACTATCTTGTGTAACTAAACTTAGTGACCTAAGATAGTGATATGTCGTCCCAACACACCACAGCCATTGTCTCCCCCCGGTCACTGCGCGAAGCATGGATCGCGCTCGCCGGACTGTCTGCGGTCTTTCTCTTCGAGATGCTCGATAACTCGATCCTGAACGTGGCGTTGCCGACGATCGGTCGCGAACTGAACGCATCCACCACGTCACTCCAGTGGGTGACCGGCGCATACGCTGTCGTCTTCGGCGGTCTGATGCTGCTCTTCGGGGCGATCGCCGACAGGTTCGGCAGGCGACGCATCATGCTTATCGGCCTGGTGCTGCTCGCCACCGCGAGCCTTGCCACCGCGTTCGTCACAACATCCCAGGAACTCATCGCGGTGCGTGCCGTGATGGGCATTGCCGCGGCAATGACGACACCGGGATCGATCGCGCTGGCGTTCCGGTTGTTCGCGGGGGACACCCTGCGAGTGCGGGCGATGACCCTCATCTCAACCGTCGGCCTGGTCGGGCTCGCCATCGGTCCAACAGTCGGAGGCTTCGTGCTGGCGATCGCACCGTGGCAGGTGCTGCTGCTCGTCAACGTGCCGATCGCCGTACTTGCGTTCATCGGCATCCGGGTCGGCATTGCGCGGGACGACGCCGCAGACCTCCATCGCGATCCGATCGACATCGCAGGCGCAGCGCTCGGCACCGCGACCATCGTGCTGGCGCTGGTCACCCCAACCCTCTTCGTGAACAGCGGCGCCGGTTCCTGGGCGCCATGGACAGCCGCCGCTCTGGCAATCACGTCTGCAACCTTCTTCGTGCTGCGAGAGCGGTCGGCTCGCTTCCCGCTTATCGACCTGGGGCTCATCGCACGCCCGCTCGTGTCGAGCGGTCTCGCCTACAAGGCTGCGACCGGGCTCGCGGTCGCCGGCATGGGTTACATGGTGACGCTGCAACTGCAGCTGGCGTGGGGGTGGCCGCCGTACCTCGCCTCGGTCGGCATGCTGCCGCAGGTGATCGTGCTCATCTTCGGCGGGCCGCTGGCCAACCGCTTCATCGAACGCGTCGGGCTCGACCGCGCGGCCTGGACCAGCGCGATCTCGGTCGTCGCAGGGCTCGCGGTCTACGGCCTGTTCAGCAGCTTCGGCTACGTGTGGGTCGCCATTGGCCTCGTGCTTGTCGCGGCTGGCATTCGCGTGAACGGTGTGGTCGCTGGAACCAACGTGCTGCGGGGACTGCCCAAGAACCGCACGTCCATCGGGGCGGCCCTCGTCGACACAGCGTCTGAGGTCGCCACCGGTACTGGCATCGCCGTCACGGGCACGGTGCTTGCTGCGCTCTTCACCGGAACGATTGCGTCGTCCCACTGGAGTGCCGTGCACAGCGCGCAATTCCAGGATGCCGTGACAATAGCGGGGCTCAGCCTAACGGCGGTGGCCGCAGCGCTTGTGGCCTTCGGCATCGTGCGCTCACGCCTGGTCGACTCGACAGTTGCGATGGAGCAGGATACAAGCGCCGTCTAAGCGTCAGTGTTTCGCGCCGGGGATATCGCCTGACACGTCCACGGAGCCGCTCAACCCGGTCGCCTGTATGTGGAAGGGCACCGCATAGGTTGCCAGGTCTCCAGCATCAGGAGTGACGGCCAGCAGGGCGGCCTTGATTGCCTGCGCATCGGCCAGGCTCACATGGTCGACATACAAGGCAGCGGCGCTCGGGCCGGCTTTGGCAGCCTCGATCGAGAACTGCCCGTCGGGGTATCGGGCCGCCTGGTCGATCGTTGCGCCAATGGTCGAGCGCGAGAGCTGGCCCGGCAGGTCAGTGATGCGCAGCTGACCGCCAGAGGTGCGGATGTCACCTCCGGCCTTCCAGAGCTCGGAGCCTCGAACGCGGGAGAGCGCGGCATCCATCACGGACACGTCGCTCACCTCGACCGCCGGAAAGCCGCCGTCGACCGCAATCGACACGACGCCGGCAATGCTGCGGATGCCCATTACCGCGTGTGCGGAACTGGCAGCCGACTTCCACGGCTTCGGATAGACGTCGAACTGCACTGCATTCGGCGCGGTGGAATCCGCTCCCGGAACGTCTGTCCCGTGGATAACCAGTGACGCCTGGATGGGCGCAGCTGGCGCGACGTCGACGCTCGGCACGGGGTCCTGTGCGAACCGGTGTGTGGCGTTAGCAATCGCGACCGCCTGGTCTTCGGTAACGGTGGCGCTCATGACGACCTCCAGGCCCACCGTGCCGCTCGACTTGGCTGGCTGCAATTTGATCGTCTCCACCTTGTCCACACCCTGCAACCGGCCGAGAACGTCGCGCGCGGTCTGGTCGAACGATGTCTCGGTGACGCCTGGGGTGGGCTGCGCCGATCCGGACGGACCGGTGCACGCTGTCATGGCCAGCGCGAGGCACAGCAGGACTGCAGTGGTTGCCGAGGGCAGGAGGCGAGCGCGCATAAGCCTCGACTCTAGCCCCGCGCCCAGGTGCCTAAACCGTGAGCAGCGAATCCAGCGCGTCGAAGACCATGCGCCACCCGACAGACGAGCCCTCGTATTCCTCCGCAGAGAGATTGCCGCCGGTCTGGCTGAACGCCATCTCGGTGCCGCCTTCCACGGCGGTGAAGACCACCGTGTAGAGCTCGCGGGCGTCGCCTGGCTCGAATGTCGAGGTCAACACCAGCCTGTTTGGTCGGTCGATCTCGATGAACTCGCCGTGCCAGTGAAAGACCATGTCCGGGGCCAGGATCATGGTGGCCTTCCAGGTGCCATGCTGGCGCACATCCATCCACACTGAGTCCAGCGGAACCTCGGCACCGCTGCCGCCCCACCAGATTGCGAAGGATTCCGGGGTAACCCAGGCGTCGAAGACCGCCTCGGGGGATGCCGCGAACGTGCGTGTCACGAAGGAGCCGAGTGGTTCGGTCATTGGGTGTTCCCTTGTGTGAGGTGCTGTTCGAGAGCGTCGAAACTCTGCTTCCAGAAGTGGCTGTAGTCGCCGATCCAGGCGGCCGCGGGGGCCAGCGGTTTGGCGTTCAGTCTCGCCGGACGCCACTGGGCCGCGCGTCCGCGCGAGATCAGTCCCGCTTTCTCGAGCACCTGGAGGTGTTTCGAAATGGCCGGCAGGCTCATCGCGAACGGTGCAGCGATATCGTTCACGGTCGCCTCGCCGAAGGAGAGCTTCGCGAGGATTGCCCGCCTGGTTGGATCTGCGAGTGCCGAGAAAGTCCTGCTGAGTTGGTCAGTTGCCATGGAGCGATAATAAACCTGTTGGCTAATTAAGCACAAGGTTTAATACCCACTGCTTGAACAACAAGCAGTTTTTACGGCTGGATTGATGGACTGATCGGCGATGCCCAGCCGGGGCGGGGAACCAGGCAGAAAGGATGCCCAACGGGGTCCGCGTACACGTGGTCCCCTTGCGAGAACTTCTTGGCGCCCAGCGCGAGGACCGCTTGTTCGGCCGAGTCCAGATCGTCGACCATGACATCGCAGTGGAACTGCTGCGGGCTATCTGGATCAGGCCAGGCAGGCGGATGATATTCGGCGACGCGTTGAAAACCGATCCCGGAACTCGTCTCGCTCCGCGCGACCACCGCAAATGTTGCCGATTGGTAGGTCACTGGCATCCCGAGCAACTCGGAGTAGAACTGCGCGAGAACGTTCGGCTCGGGGCAGTCGATGATGACGTGATGCAGTCGTCCGATCATGCATCGACCCTACGAGGTCGCAGACCCAGGTTGGATGCACCCGCCCGTTGCGGGGTGAGTTATTGACGTGGAGCCTCGACGCCAACGGGCTCAAGTGGCGGATCGGTCTGGAATTTGATGGCCTTGTGGGTGCCGTCGCAGAACGGCTTGATTGTGGAAATTCCGCAACGACAAAGGGCGACGGTGCTGCGTGGAGTTGGCACGACATGTCCATCGCTGTCCACGATGTCGAAGTCTCCACGAACAACAAGCGGGCCGTTCGCGTAGGGCGTGATGGTAGTGGTCTTCTTGCTCATTTGGCTGGGGCGATCGGTTGCAGCAGGGACGAGACACCTGATTCCCAGGCGCCAAGGAGGTGGCTGCCAAGCCAACCGTCCATCGCAAGGCACGCCGCCGCACCGAAGAAGATGTCGCCGAGCAACCCAGGGTGGTCCTCAGCGAGCGAACCGGCGAGATCCCTGGCGGCTATCTGCTCATGAACTGCATCAGCTTCGACATGCTCGTCGAAATACAGGGTCACATCGTTGCCGAATCCGAGGCGCCGAAAGCCGTTTCCGTAAAACCGGTTAGGGATCGAGGATGTCATCTCGAACGCAGCGAGATGCCCAACTATTGCTCCGCGAAGTCGACGGTTCATGCCGAACATCGACATCATGTTCATCGACGCCAAAGTAATTGCAGGTACGAGGTCCACGTACGCGCCGTAAGTCGAATTGAGATCCAGCGCGCGCATCGTGTTCGCGAAGATTTCGGCGTGCACGCGCTCCGGTCGACCGCCGCCGTATTCGTCCGCCTGAATCTCGACCAGAGCTGCTTTCGACCGACCGGCGAGACGAGGAATCGCCCATGAATGGGTGTCCGCTTCCTTCAGCGTGTAAATGGATCGTTGAATCACCAGCTCGATCGCCTGCTCGCGCGTCGCCTTCCTCGCGATGAAGCGCGACAAGCTCGGCCCGGTGTCTTCCGCAGCGAGCAGGAACAGCGCAGCTGCAACATCGGCACCAGTCGGCTGCGGCAGCGTCGGCAGTACGATTCGCGTTCGCAGTGCGTGTTCGAAAGCCGCCTCTATCGAGCGCCGTGCGGCGATGAGAGCGGGATTCCATTCCCAATCCTCATCCGTCTCGATGACGCCGCCGTAGGCGAGGCCGTACAACATGAATAAGGCAAGCTGGAGGTCGTCGTCCACGACAATGTCCTCTGAGGTCGCAACAGCCATCTCCACGGCACGAGCAAATCTGGTCACGCCATCCGGGTCTTCCGATGGTGAACTTGCAAGAATGTCGAACAACTCGTCGCTACGCGGACCACGACTTGCAAACGTCGAGACCAGCTGTCCGAATCGACTGCGCTGCATAGAGCTTGTAGTAGTCACGTGATCAGGATGCTCGCACCACCGGGAATCTGAACCCCCTTGATTTCCTGGCGCTTCAGACTCCGAGCTGGGCGGGCGGGTAGTGCAGTGGGCCGACTACCGTACGCGCTGTGTGCGCGAAGCCCGCGTGCCGATGAGGTGGCCAGGGTCTGGCGAGTCGGCCACGCTGAGCAGTGCGGTGCGCCACGGCGACCACTTCGCGTCGAGACCGGAACTGTGCACCTGCTGGCCGAGGAAGCGTGCCACGGCCCCCGGCTGCTCAAGCACGAGGTCACCCGGCACTGTCGGCGGGCGGTAACCGATGGCGATCACAGAATCGACCACCCTGTTCGCACCGAGTACCCCTGGCCCGGGGAACGCCCCTGCCGCCTCCAGGCGCTCAACCAGGATCGGGCCGCCGTCCCCGACAACAGTCACTCCAGAATCGATCACGCCGCCGATCTCACCGTGCCGGCCGAGCACGAGTGTTTCCCTCAGAAGCACGGCAGCCCCTTCGGCGAGCACGAACTCGCTGCGACGTCGGGCGCTGGCCCCAGCCGTGACGATGAAGGGCAGCCCCCGCCAGAGGAGGCGGCCGCCCTGGCCGATGCTTGCCCGCACCTGCCACGACGAGACGCCCGGGTAGGCGACCGTGCCGCCGATGTCCTCGATCTCAAGCCTGCAACCAGCGCCTACCTCGATCTCGATGCGAACCGCGTCGCCGTCGAGGAGAAGCATCTGTGCCGCGGCTAGAGCCACCCTGGCGGACGTTGCATCGCGCTCGATCAGGCGGGGCGCGATCGCGCCGGCAACGAGGCCGACGCGGACGCGCGCCTCACCGGGGTGGACGGAGATCCGCGACGGCTCAGCCGTGGGCGCGCTCTTGGGCATGGTCGTGATGATGATCATGATCGTCGTGACCATGGTCGTGACCGTCGTGACCATGTGCGTGGTCGCTCTCGTCATCACCATCGCCGGCGTGGAAGTGCGGAGCCATTGGCCCCGGATCCTGAGGCACGTGGGTGCCCGCCCGATGTGCAGCGAGGATGCTGAGCACCCAGGCGCGCAATGCCGCGACCGAGTCCTTGTCGTCCCTCGAGAGGGCGAGCACGGGCCTGCCATCGCGGGCAGCGAGGCCGTCAGCCACCATGAGCTGCACATCCACACCCACGTACGGAGCAAGGTCGGTTTTATTCACGACGAGGAGATCGGCGCGCCCGATGCCCGGGCCCCCCTTGCGGGCCACATCGCCCCCGCCTGCGACGTCGAGCACAAAGATCTGCGCGTCTACCAGTGCGGGAGAGAAGGTTGCCGTGAGGTTGTCACCACCCGACTCGATGAGCACGACGTCGAGCGGTGCGAAGTCGCGCTCGAGATCCTCGACTGCGATCAGGTTCGTGGTGATGTCGTCGCGGATCGCGGTGTGGGGGCATGCGCCGGTCTCGACTGCGCGGATTCGTTCTGGGTCGAGCACCCCGGCCGATCGCAGGAACCGCGCGTCCTCGTCGGTGTAGATGTCGTTAGTGATCACGCCGAGCCGAAGTTCGTCGGCCAGCGCGCGGCAGACCGTCGCGATGAGCGACGACTTGCCGGTGCCTACCGGACCGGCAACGCCGAGCCGGAGTGAGCGGGTTGGTGCATTGTCTTCAGCCACGGAAGAGTCTCCTTTGGGTTATGGCGTGCTGTTCGGCCCACGCCTCGGCCTGAGGCGCGCTGAGCGCGGGGATGTCATCAGGCGAACGGATCGCCGCGATGGTGGGGACTGACGGCTCTATCGACGCACAGCTTTCCAGCAGCAGCATCACGCCATCGGCAGGGTCACGCGGTTCGAGTTTGAGGAGCGCCGCTACGCCGCTCGCGAGGTCGTCGTAGACCGCGAGGCGAACGAGCTCCTCTGATCCCATCCCGACCTCGGCGGCTATCACGCCCAACACCAGCGGGCGGGGCGGAGCATCATCGAGCGCGTCGATCCCGGCGGACGCAGGCCAGATACGCCTGGCCAGTCGCAACAATCCGCGGCCGAGGTCGCGCGAGACCTCTCGCATCGCACGGCTGGGCGTCCGAGCCGACCAGGCTCGTTCGACCATGGCGAGCCCCCATCCGTCGCGCTCGCCGCCGTCGAGCACGGAGTGCATCGTCGCCACAGCCGTGCCTGCGTCCACCAGGGCCGTGGTGCTGGCGCGAAGCGCGAGAAAGCCTGCGACAACAGCGGGGGACATGCCGCCGATCAGGGCAGGTTCAAGGCCCGAGGAATGCGCGTGGCCACCGCTCGGCAGGCGTGCGTCAGCGAGGAGCATGGCGACGGTGCTGGCGGCGGGGACAGTCATCCCCTGGAAACGAGGCAACCGGTCAGAAGTGTTCATCGGATCAGAACAGGTTGTACAGCTGGGCCAGTGGGAGGGATTCGGCGGGCGCGGGCTCAACGAAATCGCCATCGATGGAGATCTCGAAGGTGTCGGGACGCACAACGATCGCAGGCAGCGCGAAGTTGTTCTTAAGGTCGGCTTTGCCGATGTCGCGGGTCGACTCGACTGCACGCAGCTGTCGGCGCAGCCCTAGTTCGTCAGCCAGGCCGGCATCGATAGCAGCAGGCGAGACGTACGCGTATGACACGTCCGCTCCGATGGCGTGTCCGAACGCGGGACGCATCATCACCGGCTGGGGCGTGGGGATCGAAGCGTTGGGGTCGCCAAGCGCACCCCAGGCAAGAACGCCGCCTTTCATGACGACTGCAGGTCGAACGCCGAAGAACTTCGGATCCCAGAGCACCAGGTCGGCGAGCTTGCCCACCTCGACTGAGCCGATGTCCCTCGCGATGCCGTGCGCGATGGCGGGATTGATCGTGTACTTGGCCACGTAGCGGCGGGCTCGTTCGTTGTCTGCCGGCAGCCTTCCGCCGAGGCTTCCCCGCCGTAGCTTCATCACATGGGCGACCTGCCAGGTGCGGGTGATTACTTCGCCGATGCGACCCATCGCCTGTGAGTCCGAGGAGGTGATCGAGAGCGCACCCATGTCGTGCAGGATGTCCTCTGCCGCGATCGTGGTCCCGCGGATCCGGGATTCCGCGAAAGCGAGGTCCTCTGGCACCGCCGGGTTCAGGTGGTGGCAGACAATGAGCATGTCGAGGTGCTCCGCGACCGTGTTCACCGTGTGCGGCAGTGTCGGATTCGTGGAGCCAGGGATGATGTGCGGCAGGCTCGCGATAGTGAGAATGTCAGGCGCATGGCCACCGCCCGCGCCCTCGACGTGGAACGCGTGGATGGAGCGGCCAGCGATGGCGCGGATGGTCGAGTCGACGTACCCGGCTTCGTTGAGCGAGTCGGAGTGAAGCGCGACCTGGAGACCCCAGTCGTCAGCGGCTTTCAGTGCGGCGTCGATCACTGCTGGGGTCGATCCCCAGTCCTCGTGGATCTTGAAGCCTCCGGCGCCCGCGAGCGCCTGCTCGCCCAGCGCCTCGGCTGAAATCGTGTTGCCCTTGCCGAGCAGCAGGATATTCACCGGAAGGTTGTCGAGGGAGCGCAGCATCTTCTTCAGGTGCCAGGCGCCAGGCGTGACCGTCGTGGCCTTTGAACCCTCTGAGGGGCCGGTGCCGCCACCGACGATCGTGGTGATGCCGGTAGCGAGCGCCTCGTGGATTTGCGACGGCGAGATCAGGTGCACGTGGGAGTCGATCGCGCCAGCGGTGACTATGCGGCCCTCACCGGACACGACATCGGTCGATGGGCCGATGATCATGTCGATGCCATCGCTGATGTCCGGGTTTCCCGCGTGCCCGATGCCGACGATGTGTCCGTCACGGATGCCGATGTCGGCCCTGATGATTCCCCACCAGTCGAGGATGATCGCGTTCGTGATGACAGTGTCGAGTGCGCCGGCGGCACGTGAGGTCGTTGCCTGCGCCATCGATTCACGGATCGACTTGCCGCCGCCAAAGACTGACTCCTCACCCCCGAACGTGCGGTCCTCCTCAATCTCGATCCACAGGTCCGTATCGCCGAGGCGCACCTGGTCGCCGGTCGTCGGCCCGTAGATCGCTGCATAGCGGGAGCGGGTGATCCACACCATCAGAGAGCACCTGCCCCTTCGGGTTTGATCTGGATGCCGGGCACGATCCTGGCGCCGCGGATTGCGACGGCGTCGAGTTCCCGCGATGCGCCGGGCTCGAAGCGTTGCGAGGTGCCCGACGGAATGTCGAAGCGGAACCCGTGCGCTGCGGCGCGGTCGAACTCCAGTGCCTCGTTCACTTCAGGGAGATGGATGTGCGATCCAACCTGGATGGGCCGGTCGCCGGTGTTGATGAAGACGAGGGTGATTCGCTCGTGGGGCGCGCGGTCAGCGTTGAGTTCGAGGTCACCGGGAAGGATGCGAAATGCGCCAGGGCCTGTGCTGGATGCGGATGCCAACGTCTGCCTTTCAGTCGATCGGGTGATGAATGGTCACAAGCTTGCGACCGTCGGGAAACGTCGCCTCGACCTGGATGTCGACGAGCATCTCAGGTACGCCCGGCATGACCTCGTGACCGCGAAGCACGCTCCGGCCTGAGGTCATCAACTCGGACACGCTGCGTCCTTCCCGAGCGCCCTCGAGCACCCAGGTCGAGATGAGGGCGACCGATTCGGGGTGGTTGAGAAGGATGCCGCGGGCCAGGCGGTCGCGTGCGACCATGCCTGCGACGGCAAGGAGGAGCTTCTCAGTCTCCGCCGGCGTGAAATGCACGCTGCCCCCCTTTAGTCCGCTGCTGGTTCACTGACATGGACTCCAGTACGACCACCGATATTCCGTGGCAGGAGTCTGTCATAAATGCTGCTACGTCGCGCTGCTCTA
>JAODLU010000074.1 GCA_025464125.1 Microbacteriaceae bacterium
ATCCACCCCGTTCCTTTTGCTGAGTACCTTCCGAATCGCGACTTCTGGTACCCGCTCGCCCCGACCCTGTTCGACATGGTGCCGCGCGACTACTCTTTCGGCACCCGGTCCAATGTCTTCGACATCAATGGAACACTCGCTGGCGTGGCGATCTGCTTCGACATCGTCGATGACCAGTTGCTGAAGCAGATGGTCGACGGGGGAGCGGCGGTCATCCTCGCCCCCACTAATAACGCTGACTTCGGCCACAGCAACGAAAGCGTGCAGCAGGTGGCGATCGCGCGGCTGAGGGCCATCGAAACCGGCCGCAGCGTCGTGAACACGTCAACCGTCGGCGTCAGCGCGATCTTCAGTCCGACCGGAAAACAGATCGACCGCCTGCCTACTTTCACTCCAGGAGCAATGGTCGACGAAGTACCTCTCAGCACGACCGTGACGCCAGCGATGCTGGTCGGTCGGGTCATCGAATGGATCGTTGCCGGTTTCGGGCTTGCGGCAGTGGTGGCCGGCGTCCTGACGACGAAACGCCCGTCCAGGTCCCATCGACGATGAGACCCTGACGGGCGTTGCGGCTTGCTGGTTCTGCTTACGCGCCGATCTTGTGCTGGCCCTTGCGAGCGCGAAGCACATCGAGGCGCTCCTGCAGCAGTTCTTCCAGCTCAGCGCGGGTGCGACGTTCGAGCAGCATGTCCCAATGGGTACGCGGAATCTTGGTCTCAGCGACATCAGGTTCGACCTGGTTGCCGTCCTGGCCTATCAGGCGCCCCTCCAGGCCACTCTTCGGCGATTCCCACACGGTAGGAATTTCGGCGTCAGCCGAGAAGGTGACCTCGAATTTCGTTCCGTCATTCGCCTGGTACGTACTTGTCTTCCGCGGGGAGAAGGTGACACCCTCTTCACTCTGGAGGCTCTGGGATCCGAGCCTCATTCCGCGCAAACTGCGATCCGCCAGTGTGTGGTCCTCTCTCGCGATGCTGTCCCCAGTTATAAACCCCAAAGCTGGAAGTATCCTTTCCATCGCGCTTTTGTTCCCAGCGTGTTCACAGGCTACGTACGGCTGGCGGCGCGTTCCTTGAGTAGGTTCAAGCCCATATCGACGCGGTCGGTGATGATTCCGTCCACTCCCAGGTCGAACAGCCGTGACATCTCGACCGGGTCGTTGATGGTCCACGCATGCACCTCGACGTGCGCCGCGTGGAAAGCGCGCACAGTGTGGGCAGTGATCACGCGGATACCGTACGCGCGCTGGGGGACCTGCACAGCGTCGAGATCGCGAAGCGCCCGGGTGACCATGAACTGCACTCCGAGCTTTGCCCAGATAAGGGCGCTAATGAACGACCTGGCGGATGCGGAGGTAACCACTCCGGGGAGCCCCGCTATGGTCGCCCTGCGCCGCTCGTCACTGAATGAGGTCACAAGCACGCGGCTGGCCGCGCCAGCGGATGTAACTGCCCCAATGGTCGGCAGAATTGCGTCGGACGACTTTATGTCGATGTTGAAGAACGCGTCAGGCAGCGCCTCCAGCACCTCTGCCAGGCTACAAAAGTGCTGGCCAGACCCCAGTTCCACCTTGCGCAATTCGGCCATCGTCAGCTGGTTGACCCGCACATCGCGTCCAGCTACCCGGGTGAGGTCTGGGTCGTGGCTGATGACTGCCACGCCGTCCGCCGATCCGTGCACATCCGTCTCGATGTAAGTGGCGCCAGCGGCCATCGCCGCAAGGAAAGCCAGCAGTGTGTTTTCTGGCGCCTCTATGGCAAGACCCCGATGAGCGAGCACACGCGGGGGAGAGGCGGCCAGGAACCCGGACAGCGCCGGGCTCCTGGATTTGCCCCTGCTACTTCTCGGCGGCAGTCGGGTCATTCCGTGTGCCCATGAAGCCCTGGGCTACTCCCTTGATGGCTTCCGTGAACTCGGACGGGATGATCCATAGCTTGTTCGCGTCGCCCTCAGCGATCTTCGGCAGCATCTGCAAGTACTGGTAGGCGAGCAGCTTGGGATCAGGATCGCCCTCATGGATGGCGCTGAAAACAGTGGTGATCGCTTTCGCTTCACCTTCTGCACGCAGCACCTGCGCCTTCGCCCAGCCCTCGGCCTCCAGGATGGCCGCCTGGCGGGAACCTTCGGCCTGCAGGATGGCTGCCTGCTTGGTGCCCTCAGCCGTCAGGATCTGCGCGCGACGGTCGCGTTCGGCGCGCATCTGCTTCTCCATAGAGTCCTGGATAGACAGTGGCGGGTCGATCGCCTTCAACTCGACACGACCGACGCGGATTCCCCACTTGCCAGTCGCCTCATCCAGCACGATGCGCAGCTGTCCGTTGATGTTGTCTCGCGAGGTGAGAGCTTCTTCGAGGTTGAGGCCACCGACCACGTTGCGAAGAGTGGTCGTTGTCAGCTGCTCGACCGCACCGAGGTAGTTCGCGATCTCATAGGTGGCGGCACGGGCATCCGTGACCTGGAAGTAGACGACGGTGTCGATCGAGACGACGAGGTTGTCTTCGGTGATCACCGGCTGCGGCGGGAACGAGACGACCTGCTCGCGCATATCGATCAGCGGGCGAACCCTGTCGAAGAACGGGATCAGGATGTTGAGTCCCGGCAGAAGGGTCTTGTGATACTTGCCGAGGCGCTCGACCACACCCGCACGATCCTGCGGAATTATCATGACGGAGAGGAACAGGATGACCAGCACGAAGATCGCCACAACGATAATGACGATCACGAGGATCACCTGCCCGAAGAGGGCGGCTGAGTTCACAATGCAGTCCTTTCAGCGGGGAGAACCACAGCGGTCGCTCCCTCGATTGCCGTGACAACGACACGTTCCCCGGCCTCGACCGGTCGATTCTCGGTGAGCCCTGAGAGCTGTGCGGTCCAGGTCTCACCGTTGGAAAGTTTGATCTGCCCGTGGCCATCGACGAACGCGAGCGAGACCACGCCGCTCAGGCCGAGCAGTGCCTCGACGTTGCTTGGCGTCAGGTCCCCGCCTTTGTGCATCGCGCGTTGCAGGGGTGGCCTGACAAAGAAGATCAGCACGATGGAGAGGACACCGGCGATGACGACCTGTGCCCACCATGGCAGCCCGAACAGTCCGGAATCGAGACCGCCGATGCTGCCGATGGCCAGCATCAGGAAGGTGAAATCGACTGTCGCAACCTCAACGATGACAAAGACAAGGATGAGCGCCAGCCAGAAGATCCAGGCATACGTGGTGATGAATTCTGCGGTCATGGCGGCACTCCCTGCGCATCCTGTCACTTTCGAAACTACCATCACCGGCTGATGCGGACACCGTC
>JAODLU010000234.1 GCA_025464125.1 Microbacteriaceae bacterium
GTCATCGCGCTCGATGCGGGTGAGCAGGTTCGCTTCATCAGGATCGGTCGCGGCCAGCCTGCGCAGGTAGAGCAGCGGGAGAGTGGACACCCCCGAGCGAAGGTCGGTGCCCGGCGTCTTGCCCGTGTCATCCGGTTCAGACGACAGGTCAATTACGTCGTCGATGAGCTGGAAGGCGACGCCCACTTTTTCGCCGAACTGCTTGAGTGGCGGGCGGTACTCGACGGGGGCGTTGCCGAAGATCGCTCCCATCTCAGCAGCGGCGGCGATGAGCGACCCGGTCTTGTCTGCAAGAACCTGGAGGTAGTGCTCGATCGGGTCTTCGTCATCGCGCGGGCCGATCGTCTCGTGCAGCTGACCGAGGCAGAGGCGTTCGAACGTGTCTGCCTGCAACTTGATCGCACCCTCGCCGAGGTCGGCCACGAGCTTGCTCGCGCGGGCGAACAGCAGGTCACCGGTGAGGATGGCGACGGAGTTACCCCATACGTTCTGCGCGGTCGGCACACCTCGCCGCATGTTCGCGTCATCCATCACATCGTCGTGATAGAGCGAAGCGAGGTGGGTGATCTCGAGCACTTCGGCGGCGGTGATCACCGACGGGTTGTTGCCGTCGCCGAGCTGGGCAGTGAGCAGGGTCAGGGTCGGTCGCACGCGCTTGCCGCCAGCTTGCAGCAAATAGCGACTGGTGACATCCGCCAGGTTGTCTGTGAACGACATCTCCCGCAGGAGGCCGGCCTCCACCTCGTCGAGTCCGGTTTCGATAGCGTCTGCGAACCGTCGCTCACTCGCAGAGGAGAAGAGCTTCTCGCCGAGGCCGAGCGCAGAGCTGAGGCTGCTGCGGCGGGCGAGGGGCACGCTCGGATTCACTGTGTATACCTACTCGTTCGCGATGGATGAGGCTAGGACTGGGAAGCCCCGGTGCCCGTCGGTTCGGCGCTCGTGGGTTCGGTGCTCGCCGGCGGGATCGTTGCTGTGGTGCCCGTTGCTGGTGTCGCCTTCGACCTGGAGCGTGCTGCAGCCGGAAGGGGCTTGCGGCCCCGGTGCAGGGCTACAACTCCCGCGGTCAGGTTGCGATAAGCGACTCGCGTGAAGCCTGCGCCACGAATCCAGGTGCTGAGGGTGGTCTGGTCTGGCCAGTCTTTGATCGACTCGTTGAGGTAGCTGTACGCCTCGGAGTTCGAACTGGTGACGTCGACGATCGTGGGCATGATGAAGCGCATGTACGCCGAATAGCCGACGCGGAAGATGGCGCGGGGTGGCTTCGAGAACTCGCAGATGATGAGACGGCCGCCCGGCTTCAGCACCCGGTACATCTCGGCCAGCGCCTTTCTCGGGTCTTCGATGTTGCGGAGGCCGAATGAGATCGTGGCCGCGTCGAATTCGCCATCCGCGAATGGCAGGTTCATGGCGTCTGCCTGCACGAAGGTAATGCCTGGATGCTTCTTTCGGCCGACCTCGATCATGCCTGGAGAGAAGTCAGCTGCGGTCACTTCTGCGCCGCCCTTTGCCAGCGCGGCTGAACTGGTTCCGGTGCCCGCCGCGAGGTCGAGAACTTTTTCGCCCTTCATGGGCGCCACCGCCCTGACGGTGGCAATGCGCCAGATCAGCGAGTTGCCCATCGACAGCACGGAGTTCGTGCGGTCGTAGCCCCGCGCCACGCCGTCGAACATGGCAGCTACCTCACCGGGTTGCTTGTTCAAATCTGCCTTGGCCACCCCTCCAGTCTACGGGAGCGAACCTGATCGCCAGAGGGTTGCATCCGGCGCCGGGATAGTGTTGGAGTGTGACAGTTCCCGCTGGCGAGCCCGCCCCACGCCTGTCGGTTGAGACGATCGAGATCGAAGATCCGGGGCCGCTCATCCCCCTCCTGTCCCCCGACCAGCCCCTGCTCTGGATGCGGCGTGGCATGGGCATCGCGGGCGTCGGCGAGGCACTCAGGCTCGAGTTCACCGGTGACAACCGCATCGCGCAGGCAGCGGCCGCGTGGCAGCGCATCGTCGCAGCGGCGACCGTCACCGATCATGTCGGCAGGCCAGGCAGCGGTCTCGTGGCCTTCGCCAGCTTCGCCTTCTCTGACAGCTCGTCCCGCTCCAGCGTGCTGATCGTGCCGTCGGTGCTGGTCGGTCGCAACTCTGAGCGCTGCTGGCTCACCCGCATCAGCCAGTCGGATGGGGCATCAGCTGCCGGTGTTCCAGCGGCGATCCCTTTCGGCGGCGACACGACCACCCAGCTGCATCCCGGTTCCCTCGGCTGGGACGGTTACCGCGAGGCTGTTGGCACCGCAGTGGCGCGCATCCGGGCACGCGGGCTCAGCAAGGTGGTGCTCGCCCGGGACCTCGTCGGGCACCTGCCTGCCGCGGCTGACATCCGCCGCGTGCTCGCTGCGCTCGGCCTCGGCTACCCCGACTGCTGGACCTTCAGCGTCGACGGATTCCTCGGCTCGAGCCCGGAAACGCTGGTGAGTGTCGACAGCGGCTCCGTGACCGCGCGCGTGCTCGCGGGCAGCGCTGCGCGGGGGACTGATGCCTTCTCGGACGAACAGGCAGCCACTGCCCTCGCCACCAGCCAGAAAGACCAGGACGAGCACCAGTTCGCCGTGCAGAACGTGCTCGCGTCGCTTCGCAGCCACAGCCCGAATGTCACGGCGAGCGAGATGCCCTTCACCCTCAAGCTGCCGAACCTCTGGCACCTCGCAAGTGACGTCGAGGGCCTGCTGGTCGACGGCTCAACCTCCCTCGACCTGATCGCCGCACTGCATCCGACTGCCGCTGTGGCCGGAACCCCGACGCAGGATGCCCTGCTCCTGCTGCACGAGCTCGAGGGCTTCGACCGCGGGCGCTACGCCGGCCCCGTCGGCTGGGTCGGCGCTGACGGCGACGGGGAGTGGGCGGTCGCCCTGCGGAGCGCCCAGGTTGATGCCGATGGAACAGTCACCGCGTGGGCCGGCGCCGGCATTGTCGGCGAATCCATTCCCGAGCGGGAACTGGTCGAGACCCGCATGAAGTTCCGCCCGATAGTGGACGCCTTCAGCTAGCAGCCTCCTCCCGAGTTCTTTAGACGAAGGGCTTCTCCTCGGCCAGGCGCTTCTTCTGCACCTCGATGTCGTAGTCGACAGTCGGCCAGGCGAGGTTGAGCCCGCGCAGCGCGTCGAGCAGCAGTCGCTGCACGGCGATGCGGGCGTACCACTTGCGGTTGGCCGGCACCACGAACCATGGCGCGGCATCCGTCGCTGTCTTCTCCAGCGCCAGCTGGTATGCCTGCTGGTACTCGGGCCAGAGCGAGCGCTCGTCGAGGTCGCCAGGGTTGAACTTCCACTGCTTATCCCGGGTAATGAGACGGTCGCCGAGGCGTGCCTTCTGCTCATCGGCGCTGATGTGCAGCATGACCTTCACGACCGTGATTCCGGCGGCCGTGATCTCCTTTTCGAAGTCCACGATCTGGCCGTAGCGCTCGGTGATCACCGCTGGTGCGGCCAGCGACCGCACTCGGCCGACGAGCACGTCTTCGTAGTGCGACCTGTCGAATACGCCGACGAGACCTGCCGTCGGAAGCTGCCTGCGCACGCGCCAGAGAAAGTCGTGGGAGAGCTCCTCTTTTGTGGGCTTCTTGAAGGCGTACGGCCGCAATCCTTCTGGGCTTATCGCCCCGGCGACGTGCTCGACTATGCCGCCCTTGCCTGCCGAGTCCATGGCCTGCAGCACCAGCAGCACCGACCGCTTTCCGCCGAACATGCTTTCGGCCCACAGTTGCTTCTGCAGGGAGTTCAGCTCCGCGGCGTGTGCAGCGAGCAGCGCCTCACCGTCGACTTTCTTGCCAGTGAATCCTGGTGTCGACGCCGGGTCTACATCCGCAAGTGAAAATACCGGCCCCACGGTCAGCAGGGGTGCAGGGTCGGTAATCCAGTCGGTGTGCGCCATGCGGTTCAGGTTACTGCCGGGGCAACGGCACTTCGATAAGCACTGTGCCGCCGCTCGCCGCTATCGCCTCGTCGAGCTCGCCCCTGTTGCCAGCCAGCTTGTATTGCCAGCCGTACGCTGCGGCCAGCGAGCGCAGGTCCACCGATTGCGGCGTGTAGAGCACGCGGTCGAAAGCATCATCGGCAGCGCTGCCCGCCACCTCGAGGCTGTCGAAGATCGTGCCACCGCCATCGTTCGCGACGATCACCTGGATGCGCGGGCGCGGTTCGCCAGCACCGAAGAGCAGCGCCCCGACATCGTGCAGCGCAGTGAGGTCGCCAAGAAGCACGCGGGTCGTGCCGCCGGACTGCGTGTCAGCCTGGCTGGCCAGGGCGATGCCGATCGACGTTGCGATGGTGCCGTCGATGCCCGCGAGCCCGCGATTGGCATGCACGGGGATGCGCTTGCCTGGCAGGAGGGCATCAGCCACACGAATCAGGCGGGATGCGCCGAAGACGAGCCTGTCGTGCGGCCACGTCGACCTCCAGGCGAGCTCGACGAGCATCTCGCGGGTCACCGGCTCGCGGAACGTGGCGAGCTGTTCCCTCGCGAAGTCGCCTGGCCGGTCAGCCTGTGGCTGGCCCTCTGCCATCGCACCGAGCTCGAGTGCCATGCGGCTCGCCTGCACCCAGGTGCCGAGCCATTGCCGCGCATCCGCCTGCTGCACTGCCGTGTCGTCGATGTCGACGGAACCGCTGACAATGGTCGCGCGGTGTGACGGGTTGTAGGCCTCGGCGCCGGGTCCGCGCACCACGACCACCTCGACATCACCGCGCTGCAGGAGAGCGGGAACCTGCCGGCTGAGGGTCGGCTGGCCGAACACGATCGCCCGTTCGACCCTGCCGCCGAACCCGGGATCGGTGAGCAGCTCGCGGTACGCGACGACGAGGTTCGGCCCAAAGTGCGAGCCGCTCGTTACCTCAGCGATGAGGGGCACACCCAGCGCACGGGCAAGGGCTTCAGCCGCGCCGCCAGAGGCATGACCGGCGATCACGATGGTGTGCGCGGAGGGGCGCAGCCGTGTGACCGGCTGCTCGGCGTTCGCCTCCTGTTCGCGCTCGGGGAGTGCCTGCAGAGCGGGCACTGCACCCGAGAGCGGCTCTCGAAAAGCGAGGTTGAGCTGCACGGGGCCGGCCGAGGCGGGGCCTGCGCACGCCGCCGTGAAGGCTTCGGCCGCGAGGCTGCCCGGCAGGGCATGGTCGAAGCCATCGGGCCCCGGAGCCTCGACATCCTTCAGCCAGGTGATGGCAGGCCCGAAAAGCCCAACCTGTTCGGTGGTCTGGTTGGAGCCGATGCCCCGCAGCTCGGACGGGCGATCGGCCGTCAGCAGGATGAGCGGCACCCCGGAGTGGTGTGCCTCGAGAACCGCCGGGTGCAGGTTGGCCACCGCCGTGCCCGAAGTCGTCACCACCAGCACCGGAGTCTTCGTCTCAACGGCAAGCCCGAGAGCCAGGAAGCCGGCCACGCGCTCATCGATGCGCACGCGGAGTCGCAGCAGTCCTGCCCGCTCATACTCTGCTGCGGCGAGAGCCAGGGCCTGCGAGCGGGAACCCGGGCTCAGCACGAGATCGCGCACGCCCAGGCTGATGAACTCCCCGAGAAGGGCTACGGCGAAGTCGGTCGACGCGTTGGCCGCCGCAGCCGTTTGCCCTGCCACTCAGTCCTTTGAGTCGTTGTGGTCGTCGTCGAGTTCGGCCAGCTGTTCCTCGAGCTGGCGGATTCGCTCTTCGCGGTCGGCGTCTTCGCCGAGGCGGCGCAGGAACTCGGGATCATCGTCCGGAGCCCCAGAGCCGGTCGCCATCGCACCCGGCGTTCCGCGGCGCTGCTTGCCGAACGTGAACCACAGGATGCCGCCGGCCACCGGCAGCAGCACGATGAACGCCCACGCTGCCTTGGGCAGGGCGCGCACTGCAGACGGTCGGGTGACGAGGCAGTCGACAATCGTGAAGACCCAGAAGGCAGCCGCAATGACGCCGAGGATGATGTACAGCCTGATCATGTTGCAGATTCTAAGCCCGGATCCTGACCCTTCGATTCGAGATGCCGACATTGGATTCCTGGCTCCTGCACTTTCACGGCAGACGCAAATTGCCGGTGCCTAGACTGGTGCCCGTGAAACCGTCTCGCTACTGGCTCGTGTACACCCTCATCCGGGTCGGCCTGTTCGCCGTTGCACTCGCCGGGCTGCTGCTTCTGGGCGTCGACCCGTGGATATCGGCCATCGCGGCGGCCGTCATCGGGCTGTGCGTCTCGTACATTTTCTTCAGGGGCCAGCGGGATGCTGTGGCGACGAGCATCGTCAAGGTTCGGGCGGCACCCAATCGCGACCTCGACAACGATCTGGAGAACGAGGCCCTCGACCGCTTCGAAGGCGACCGCTAGGCCGCTACTGCCATACCTGCCAGCGCCGCTACGAAACTATTGCGGCTCCGAGGCCGAGGCCGAAAAGCAGCGCCGTGATCGTGGTGATGCGCAGCACAACCATGAACTCTGGCGCAGTCTTCGCGGTCAGGGTGATGATGATCGCCGGGATCCCGCCAAGCAGCGCGAAGTAGACGAAGCCGGCGAGCGGATAGAAGATCGCGAAGAACGCCAGGATCAGGAACGGCACGATCACGAAAACCGAGAACAGGATGCGGCCAGCCAGGCTGCCCACCAGCACGGCGAGGGTTCGCTTGCCAGCCAGCTTGTCCTGCTCGATGTCGCGCAGGTTGTTCACCATCAGCACCGCGCAGGCGAGGAAGCCCGCTGCTGCACCTGACAGCCAGCTCTCGATATTGACCGTGCCCACCTGGGTGAAGGTGGTGCCGGCGGTGGCCACGATGCCGAAGAAGACGAAGACGAAGAGTTCGCCGAGGCCGTAGTAGCCGTATGGCCGCTTTCCGCCGGTGTAGAAGTATGCCGCGATGATCGACACCGCGCCGACCGCCAGCAGCCAGTAGATGCCGGAAAGCACGACGAGCACGATGCCCGCTGCTGCACCGAGCGCAAAGAATGCGATCGCGACGATGAGCACGGTGCGAGGCTTGGCGGCGCCCGAGCCGGTGAGGCGTGACGGTCCGACGCGGTAGTTGTCGGTTCCCCGGATGCCGTCCGAGTAGTCGTTTGCAAAGTTCACACCCACCTGGAGGAACAGGGAGACGGCGAGCGCGAGAAGGGCACGCACCCAGTGCCAGCCCGGGTCGGAGATGAGGAACGCGGATGCCGTGCCGAGGGCGACCGGCGCGATCGCCAGGGGGAGGGTTCGTAGCCTCGCGCCGCCAACCCAGTCGCGAAAAGTCGCCTTCTTCACGATGACCCGTTTCGGCTGGCCACCCGGGCGGCCGCTCTTGCCGTTGCGCATTGGCACGCTCGCCGAATCGATTCGCCTCTGGACGGGTCTGCCTGGGTTAGCCACGCACAAATCTTACTGAGGCGGCAGCTGCAGGTCTTACTAATGCTGCAGCGCCTGGCCCGCCGCGAACGCTTCGAGGGCCACCCTGTCCGGCTTGCCGGTCGGTGTCAGGGGAATCTGCTCCATCACGAACACGGCGGCCGGGGCGGCTGCGCGGCTGAGAGCGCCAGACACCGCATTACGCAGAGGACCGAGCTCGGCTTCAGTGGCGGAAGCGCCTGCTGCAATCACCACAGGCACCTCGCCCCATTCCTGGCTCGGCACGCGCACGACAACGGCATCGGCGAGACCTGGCAGGCCGCGAACCACCTGCTCCACCTCATCAAGCGAAACCTTGACCCCGCCGGAAATGATGACGCTGTCGAGCCTGCCGGTGATGCGCAGTACCCCACCCCTCAGCTCGCCCCCGTCGCCGGTGCGATACCAGCGTTCTCCGGCGCTGGTGTAGAACGCGGCATCCGTTCGCGCGGGGTCGCCAAGGTAGCCCTCGGCCAGCACGGCTCCCCCGAGCTCCACCTGGCCATCGGTGATGCGCACGCGCACGGAACCGGTCGGCACCCCGTCGTAGACACACCCGCCGGCGGTCTCGCTCGAGCCGTAGGTCGTGCTCACGTTCAGCCCGAGTTCGAGTGCCCTGGTGAGCAACGAGGATGCCGCGGCCTGGCCGCCGACGAGGATGCGGTCGAAGCGGCGCACGCGCTCGAGCACCTGCATGTCCTGCTCGGCGGCATCCACCAGCCGGGAGAGCTGGGTGGGAACCAGGGAGACGAACCGGAGTTCGGCATCCATCCGGTCACTGAGTTCCGCGAACACGGTGGCGTCGAAATGGCCATCCGGCAGCAGCACGGGCTCCGTGCCAGCAACGATGGAACGCACGAGCACGTTGGTGCCCGCGACGTAGTTGGTCGGCAGGGCGAGCAGCCACTGCCCTGCGCCACCGAGGCTGCTGTCGGTGGCAGCCACGTTCGCGAGCATGGCGTCCGCGCTGAGAGCCACACGCTTGGGGCTGCCAGTGGAGCCGCTGGTCTCGATCACCACGGCGACGCGCTTCTTCACCTCCTCGGGGACTCCAGCAGGCGTGCCGGGATGCGGCAGCACCGCAGGACCGTCAGCAGTCAGCGCGGCCCTGAGCGCTGCCATCACGACGAGCGGGTCGGCCGATGGAACAACGACGAGCTGGCGTGGCACGGTCAGAACTGCCAGGGGAAGGGTGCCCAGTCGGGGTCGCGCTTCTCGAGAAAAGCGTTCTTACCCTCTGTAGCCTCGTCCGTGCCGTAGGCGAGCCTCGTCGCCTCACCCGCAAACACCTGAAGGCCGACCATGCCGTCGTCCGCAGCATTCATCGCGAACTTGAGCATGCGGATGGCGGTTGGCGACTTGCCGAGAATCTCGTTGGCCCACTCCAGCGACACTCGTTCGAGGTCGGCGTGGGGCACGACTGCGTTGACCGAGCCCATGTCGTATGCGCGCTGGGCGCTGTATTCGTTGCCGCGGAAAAACACCTCGCGCGCAAACTTCTGGCCGACCATTTTGGCGAAGTATGCGCTGCCGTAGCCAGCGTCGAACGAGCCGACATCGGCATCCGTCTGCTTGAAGCGCCCATGTTCGGCGCTCGCGATCGAGAGGTCGCAGACCACGTGCAGGGAGTGTCCGCCACCCGCAGCCCAGCCGGGAATCACGGCAATGACGACCTTGGGCATGAACCTGATGAGTCGCTGCACCTCCAGGATGTGGAGCCTGCCGGTCGCGTGCGTGCCATCTTCGTACTGGTAACCGTCTTTGCCCCTGATGCGCTGGTCACCCCCGCTGCAGAATGCCCACCCACCGTCTTTTTGGCTCGGACCATTGCCGGTCAGCAGCACCACGCCGATCTTCGTGTTCTGGCGGGCGTCATCAAGTGCCCGGTAGAGCTCGTCGACAGTCTGCGGGCGAAACGCGTTGCGCACCTCTGGCCGGTTGAAGGCGATGCGCGCAATCCTGCCCGTGACGTCGTGGTGATACGTCATATCCGTCAGGGCGTCGAATCCGTCGACCGGGTTCCACGCCTTCGGGTCGAATAGCTCAGACACCTGTGGCATGGGTCAAGCCTACGAGGTGCCCGCGAGCCCCAGCAGCCAGAGCTGCACGAGCGGATTGGCCAACACCGCGACGACCATCGCGATGACGCCGAGACGGCGACCACGACCGAGAACCACTGCGACGAGACCCAGCAGGAAGGCGACGATCGTCAGCACGATGACCACCTGGCCGAGAAGTGTGGCCACCTGCCACTGGCGCGAACTTCCGAGCACGATAGCGACGATCTCGAGCACAACCATGCCGCAGGCGAGCACCAGCGCACCCACGCCCGGCCACCCGGGCCAGCGGGCCTGCTGCTCATCGAATCGCACTGTGTCGGCCACCGGTGCCCTCTCGATCGTTGACCGCCTGGATGCTGCCTGCTTCCTGCTGGATTCTACGGTGAGGCGGATTTGCGAGTGAGGGATTGGGGCGCGGATTGTCACTCTGGCAGGTCGCGGGCCACACTTGAGGCATGTTGCCACCGCTGCCAGACATCCTCGGTAACGCCCGTGTCGTCAGCCTCCCCCTGCGCCAGCGGTTCCGCGGAATCGATGTGCGGGAGGCGATGCTCCTGGAAGGGCCGGAGGGGTGGACCGAGTTCTCGCCTTTCGTCGAATACGGCGACGAAGAGTCATCAGCCTGGCTGGCCGCTGCGATCGACTTCGGCTGGACTGCCCCACCGCCCGCGCTTCGCTCGAGCATCATGGTAAACGCCACGCTTCCCGCAGTCGCGCCAGACAGGGTGGCCGCCATACTCGACAGCTTCGCCGGCTGCCGCACCGCGAAAATCAAGGTGGCTGAACCGGGGCAGGTGCTGGCGGATGATGTGGCACGCGTCGCCGCAGCCCGTTCGCACCTCGGGGCTGAGGGCCGCATCCGCCTGGACGCCAATGGCGGCTGGAATGTGGACGAGGCGGAGCACGCCATTCACGCGCTCGCCGCCTACGACCTCGAGTACATCGAGCAGCCCTGTGCCACGGTCGACGAACTGGCTGAGATTCGCTCCCGCGTGAAGTACATGGGTATGCCGATCGCTGCCGACGAGAGCGTGCGCAAAGCCGAAGATCCACTCGCGGTGGCACGGGCCGGCGCGGCCGACCTGCTTGTGATCAAGGCGCAGCCTCTTGGGGGCATCCGCCGGGCGCTGTCGATCGTGAAGCAGGCCGGGCTGCCGGTGGTGGTGTCTAGTGCGCTTGAAACGTCAATCGGCATCTCGATGGGCGCCCATCTGGCCGCCGCGATCAGCGACCTCTCATACGACTGCGGACTGGGCACGGTGAGCCTCTTCGAGGTGGATGTCGCCACCGAGCCGCTTCGGCCGGTCAAGGGCGCGATCGAAGTGCGGAGGGTCGTGCCGAACGGTCGTGTGTTCCACGATTTCGCCGCGCCCATCGAGCGGGACGAGTGGTGGCGCGCACGCCTCGCGCGTTGCTACGCCATGCTCGAAGCCACGGCGAACTAGCGCTACTGCAGGGCTCGAGCTGCTCCAGGCTCGAGCTACTTCCTGGCGGGCACGGTCAGCCGCAGGTCGTCGGGCTCCAGGCTCTGCCCCCTGCCGCCGCGCACCTCGACGGAGACCGCCGCGCCATCTGCATCGATAACCGCGACCGGCGCGCCGGTCGGCTGCAGGTAGCGATCGCCCCACTGCATGAGTCCAAGCAAGACGGGAAAGAAGTCAGTGCCCATTTGCGTCGGCACGTATTCGTAGCGGGTGCGCTGCCCAGGGTCACGGTAGGGAACGCGCTCGAGCAGGCCGCTCTCCACCAACTCGCGCAGCCTGGCCGCCATCACCGCATCCGTCACCTTCACGCGGCGCACGAACTGGTCGAAGCGTCGGGTGCCGTAAAACGCTTCGCGCATGGTGAGCATCGCGGCCCGTGTGCCGACGACTTCGAGCGCGCGCGAGATGGAGCAGCTGAAGGGCTGCCAGCTGTCCAGGTCTTCGAGGGGGCTATCCATTGTCATCGCCATGGGAACAGAATACCCCTCGCTTGAGTTGTATATAGTCAGGCTGTAGCGTGCTGGCTATAGAAACACAGAGCCAGACAGCGCACTTCATGGCAGAGCAGATCTCAGGCAGAGCAGATTCAAGAAAGCAGGACAGGTCATGATCGACGCCGTCATAGTTGACGCGGTTCGTACTCCCATCGGCAAAGGCAAGGCAAACGGTGCGCTCCACGGAGTACACGCGGTAGACCTGCTCGCACATTCACTTCGAGCGCTGGTCGAGCGCACGGGCATCGACCCCGCCATCATCGAGGATGTCATCGGCGGCAATGTGACCCAGGTCGGTGAGCAGGGTGGCAACATCACCAGGCGTGCGCTGCTCGCGGCCGGCTATCCGGACAGCGTGCCAGGTGTCTCGATCGACCGCGCCTGCGGCAGCAGCCAGCAGGCAATCCACTTCGCCGCGCAGGGAATCATGTCTGGCGCATACGAAGTGGTCGTCGCCGCCGGCGTCGAGTCGATGAGCCGCGTGACCATGGGCACATGGCGCGGCGACAGCACAGACACAGACGGCGATGGTCTCCGCGCCCGCTACCCCGAGGGTCTAGTGAACCAGGGCATCGCCGCCGAGCTGATCGCCGCCAAGTGGGAACTCACGCGCCAGCAGCTCGATGAATTCTCGCTCGCAAGCCACGAGAAGGCGGCAGCGGCCACCGCATCCGGAGTGCTGGACTCGCAGCTCGCCCCGATCGCCGGACTCGAGCACGACGAGGGTATCCGCGCAGGAAGCACCGTCGAAATGCTCGCAGGACTGAAGCCCGCATACTTCGACGAGGCGATCGCCGAGCGGTTCCCGCAGATCGGCTGGAATGTTACGGCCGCTGGCGCGAGCCAGGTCAGTGACGGCAGCTCAGCAGTGCTGCTGATGAGCGCGGCGAAGGCCGCAGAGCTGGGGCTCAAGCCGCTCGCGCGCATCCACAGCTTCTCCGTTGTCGGTGACGACCCGCTCTACATGCTCACCGGCGTGATTCCGGCCACCCGCAAAGTGCTCGAACGTGTGGGGCTCACGATCGACGACATCGACCTGTTCGAGATCAACGAAGCGTTCGCCCCTGTCGTGCTGTCATGGGCGAAGGAACTCAACGTGCCGCTCGAGAAGGTCAACATCCATGGCGGTGCTATCGCGATCGGGCATCCGCTCGGGGCAAGTGGCGCGAGGCTCATGACCACGATGGTGCACGCGCTGCAGGAGACCGGCGGTCGCTACGCACTGCAGACGATGTGCGAGGCAGGCGGCATGGCCAACGCGACGATCATCGAGCGGCTGTAGGCGCAGGCAGCACACGCACCGCGCGGTAAGCATGGGCGTGCGGGAATACGCTCGCTGGAGAGTCGGTTACAGGTCTATGCAATTGCATAGACCTTAATCGGCAGTCCAGGAGACACAGCATGGCGCAGCAACTCGAACTCGGCCTCGACACATTCGGGGACGTCACCAGCGATGAGTCTGGTACCCCGCTGCCCCACGCCGAAGTGATCCGCAATCTCGTGGAACAGGGTGTGCTCGCCGACGAGGTCGGACTCGATTTCATCGGCATCGGCGAGCACCACCGCGAAGACTTCGCCGTGTCCGCTCCTGAGGTCGTGCTCGCTGCGATCGCAGGGGTGACGAAGAAGATCCACCTGGGCTCCGCAGTGACAGTTCTCAGTTCAGATGACCCGATCCGGGTGTTCCAGCGTTTCTCCACCCTTGATGCGCTCTCCAGTGGCCGCGCCGAGGTGATCCTGGGACGCGGATCCTTCACGGAATCCTTCCCCCTGTTCGGGTTCGACCTCAGCAAGTACGAGCAGCTCTTCGAAGAGAAGCTCGACCTCTTCGCCGCCATTCGCAAGCAGGAGCCGGTGACCTGGTCCGGAAATTTCAGGACTCCCCTCACCGAGCAGTCGGTCTACCCACCGGTGCAGCACGGCCTGCTGAAAACGTGGATCGGCGTCGGCGGCAGCCCGGAGTCCGTCGTGCGTGCCGCTCGCTATGGCCTTCCCCTCGTGCTCGCGATCATCGGTGGCGAATCGGAGCGCTTCGCGCCATACGTCGATCTGTTCCACCGCGCTCTCGCACAGTTCGAGCAGCCGATGCAGCCGGTTGCAGTCCATTCACCCGGGCACATCGGGGCAAGCGACGACCAGGCCAAAGAAGAGCTGTGGCCCAACTATTTCGCCATGATGAGCCGCATAGGCCGGGAGCGGGGCTGGGCACCGCCGTCGCGCGAGCAGTTCGAACACGAGGCCGGCCCGACCGGTTCGCTGTACGTCGGCTCGCCTGAAACGGTCGCGAAGAAGATCGCCCAGACGGCAAAACAGCTCGGGCTCGCCCGCTTCGATCTCAAATACAGCAACGGTCCGTTGCCCCACGCCAGCATGATGAAGAGCATCGAGCTCTACGGAACGACTGTCGCGCCCCTTGTACGAGAACTGCTGGCGAGCGACAGCTGATCTCGACCGCGGCGGGAATCCCCAGGGCCTGTCGCGCGTTATACCGGTTATGAGCAGGGTTGTTGAAGAGATCGAGAACGAATTCGGCGAGGCCATCAGGTATCGCCGCCACACCAATGGGCGCGGAATGATCGCCGTGGGTGCCCACGTCGACGAGAGTGCATTCGTCGACTCGAATACTTACGTCGAAGCGCGCGCTCGCATCGGCAAGCGCGC
>JAODLU010000274.1 GCA_025464125.1 Microbacteriaceae bacterium
TCCGGGATCAGCCCGAAAGTGGCTTCGGCCTCGATCGGGCCAGCCAGCACGTCGACCTCGAGAACAGTGGCACGCGCATCGAGGTCGCGCCTCGATCCGGGGCGAGCGATAGCAATAACGTGATGGCCGGCGTCGAGCAGTGCCACGACCACGTGTCGACCGACGTACCCGCCAGCACCTGTCACGACCACATTCGCCATTGATTCCTCCAGCCCCATATTCTATGCGGCGACTTGCCGGCCGCCGCCTTCGCCAATGGGGCATGACGCGGGCCGCGTCGACCGCCAGCGAAACCGTCATGGTCGGCCAGCTATCCTTCAAGGCGGGGCTGTGTAATCATGCGGTACGCATTTTTTAAGGAGAAACAGTGTCGCTTACCCGAGATGACGTTGTGCTCGTAACCGGCGGCGCCGGGTTCATCGGTTCTGCCCTTTCGCGCGCGGCAATCGGATCCGCTTCGCGGTGGATTGCCTTTGACTCCCTCCACGAGCAGATCCACGACCGCCGCGAACGGCCACAGGACCTCGCCGACGACGCTGAGCTTGTAATAGGCGATGTGGCGAGCGCGGCCGACTGGGACCGGGTGCTGTCTGACGCGACTCCCACTGTCATCATTCATCTCGCCGCAGAGACCGGTACATCGCAATCGCTGCAGCACGCCACGCGGCATGCGACGGTCAACGTGCTCGGAACAGCGATGATGATGGACGCGCTCGTGCGGCACGACGTCCATCCCCGACACATCCTGCTGGCCAGCAGTCGAGCCGTGTATGGCGAAGGCGTGTGGAACGGCGCGGACGGCGAGTTCTCGCCTGGCCCTCGTTCGCATGCCCAGCTTGAGGCCAAGCAGTGGGATTTCGGCGACGCTGTGCCGGTGCCCAGTCATGCCGCCCGCACGCCACCGCGACCGGTGAACGTCTATGGGGCCACCAAACTCGCGCAGGAGAACCTGCTTGAGGCGTGGTGCGGGTCGTACGGGGTGCCACTCACCGTGCTGCGATTCCAGAATGTTTACGGGCCAGGGCAGTCGCTGATCAACTCGTACACCGGCATCGTCTCGCTGTTCTCCCAAATGGCCGAGGAAGGGCGAGCGATTCCGCTCTACGAGGACGGCAGGATCGTTCGCGACTTCGTCTTCATCGATGACGTCGTGGCGGCGATACGCGCGGGAATAGCGTCAGGAAAGTCCGGCCTCTTCGATGTCGGATCAGGGGATCCTTCTACCATCAGCCAGGTTGCGGAGCTGATCGCCAAATATCACAATGCCCCGCCTCCACGAGTGACCGAGCAATACCGCGACGGCGATGTGCGTTACGCGGCCTGCGGCATCGAGGCCACGGTTGCGGCTCTCGGCTGGCGGCCGCAGGTAGCGCTGGAGGAGGGCATCGGCCACCTGCAGCGGTGGATCGCCCAGCAGGAGCAGCGGATCACGACCGCACGGTGATTGTGACTGGAAAGCCTGCACCGATCCGGCGCAGAGTGGCAGTGAGCCGATTCGTAATTTCGTTCGCCCTGTTCGCGATCCTGTCCGTCCTGTGGGCGCTGGCCAGCCCGGTTTTCTCCTCGCCAGACGAGAATGCGCACGGAACCCGGGCGATCTCGGTCGCCCATGGCCAGCTCATGGGCCGGGAAGACAAAGGGCAGCTCATCGTGGACCTGCCCCACGGGTACGAGTATTCGGACTCAATCATCTGCTTCGCACGAGATGACAGGGTCAACGCCAGTTGCGGGGTGGAACTCGGCGACGCCGGCGGGCAGCGCTTCTTCAATAACTGGGTGGGCAGTTACAACCCGGCCTATTACGCGACTGTCGGGTGGCCCACCCTCTTCCTCGAAGGCTCCGCCGGCGTGTACGCCATGCGCATCATCAGCGCGCTCATCGCAGCGGTCTTCCTGGCCTGGGCTTTCCAGGCTGCTTTCGCGAGCAGGAGAACCAGGTGGATGCCCGCGGCAGTCGCTTTTCTCGCGAGCCCGATGGTGCTGTATATGGCGGGCTCTGTGACTCCACAGGGGCTCGAGATCGCCTCCGGTGCTGCGCTCTGGATTGGGCTGATGAGGCTGCTGCAGGGCTTCGATCCTTCCGGCGAGAAGCCGTCGCTCTCACGGGCATACCTCTGGACCATCGTCGCGATCTCGGCTGCAGCACTGTGCGTGGCCCGCGCGACGGGTCCGCTCTGGGTGGTCGTGATCGTGGGCACCTGCCTCGTGATTTCGGGGTGGCGACCGACCCGTGCGCTCTTCCGGACGCCACGCAGCTACATTCCGATTGCGGTGATCGCCGCAGCTGGGCTGTTCTCGGTGATCTGGACCCTGGTGGGCGGCAGCCTGTCCGGCCAGGCGGGCAGTGAATCTCCGGGTGCGGGGCGCGACTTCATCTACGGGGCGTGGATGACGATACGCAACACTCCGAGGTACGTGGAAGAGGCTGCAGGCGTCTTCGGCTGGCTTGACACTGTGCTGCCGAGCTTCGTATACATCGCCTTCTTCGCAGCCTTCGTCGTGCTTGTCGTGCTGGCGCTCTTGGCGACCAGGCGTCGCGGTTTGCTGTCCCTCGGGCTCGTAATAGTGGTCGCGGCGATCGTGCCGGTGCTGGTGCAGGGTTATTCGGTTCGGCAGACCGGGCTGATCTGGCAGGGTCGGTACGGGCTGTTCCTTTATCTCGGCATCCCCCTGGTCGCAGGACTCCTGCTGTCGAGCCGGCTCGGCGACCGGGTTGCTTTTCTCTCGGTGCGATACACCGCAGTCATCGCGTCGCTGCTCGGCGCGTACGGCATCGTGGCGTTCCTGCTGGTATTGCGCCGTTACGTGGTTGGTGACAACGACCACGTGAACAAGATGCTCAGCTCGCCGGAGTGGCAACCGCCGCTCGGGTGGATCGCCCTCGTGGTGATGTTTGCGCTCGTGATGACTGCCTTCACGGCCTGGATCATTCGGCTCGCAGTCGTGAGCGGTCGCAGCGAGCAGATCGAGGAGCCGGGCATCCGGCCTGCTGAGCGGTCAGCGTCTGCTGCCTAGGATGAGGGCATGACAGCAGCAGCGACCGCCGCCGCCCCCCGTCGCCGCGAGTCGCTGGGATTGCTGAAAGTTTTCCTGCCAGCCTTCGTGCTCATCCTGCTGATGACCACGCTCTGGTCGCTCGCGAGCCCCATTTTCTCGATTCCCGATGAGAACGCTCATGCGGTGAAGGCTGTAGCGCAGGTACACGGCGAACTCATCGGGCACCGCGTTGCGGGCGAGCGGCAGCTGGTGATGGATGTGCCGCCCGGCTACCTCTTCAGCGCAGAGACCCTGTGTTACGTGCACCAGCCGAACACCACGGCGAATTGCGCGGTGCCAGTTGGCGCGCCCGGCGGATTGTCTGCAGTGCCGACACAGGTGAGCAGCTATGACCCCATTTACTACTACCTGGTCGGCTGGCCGAGCCTGCTGCTCAACGGCAACGCCGGCATCTACGCGATGCGGATAGTCAGCGGCCTGCTGACCGCGATCTTCCTCGCCTGGGCTGTGCAGTGCGCGATTGTCGCCAGGAAGACGAGGTGGATGCCGCTGGCCGTGGCCTTCACGGTGTCGCCAGTGGTGCTCTTTCTTTCAGGGGCGATCAACCCGAACGGGGTGGAGATCGCCTCGGCTGTCGCGCTGTGGGTTGGCCTGCTCAGGTTGCTCGATGCCCACCGCGACCGACCGCTCCGTGATCCGGCGGTGCGCGGCGGCCTGCCTGTGCCCTATCTCTGGGTGGTGGTGACGCTGAGCGCAGCCATCCTGGCGAACGCCAGGGCGCTCGGTCCGCTGTGGGTGCTCATCGTCGTGCTGCTCTGCCTGCTCGTCGTCGGGCTGCGCTCGATCGCGAACGTGTTCCGCACGCGGGGAAGCTACCCATGGATCGCAGTCATCATCGCCGCCGGTCTCTTCTCCGTGCTGTGGACGCGGCTGGGCGGCAGCCTGGCCGGACAGGCAGAGAAGGGCGACGCACCTCTGGTCGGGGCCTCGTTCCTCCAGGGCTTCGCGTTCGTTGCGAAGACCACTCCCGGCTACATCCGCGAGGCCATTGGGGTCTTCGGGTGGATCGACACCGACATCCCGGGAGAATACATCTGGCTCGCGGTTGCCGCGGTGGCGATCATCCTCACCCTTGCGGCTGCTGGCACGACACGGCGGGGAGCGTGGCTCATGGCCATCATGATCGCTGCCGCCCTGCTGGTTCCGGCGCTCGTGCAGGGTTACAGCGTGCGGCAGACCGGTGTCATCTGGCAGGGCCGTTACGGGCTGTTCCTCTACCTCGGGGTCATCATCGTGGCGGGCTGGCTGCTGTCGCGTTCGATCGGGGCGCGGCTCGCGTTCGTGGCATGGCGGGTCACCTTCGTCGGGGCCGGCCTGCTCTGGGTCTTCGGTTCAGGAGCTTTCCTGTTCGTGCTGGTGCGCTACGTCATCGGCTTCGACGCACCCCTGCAACGAATGTTCCTGGCCCCGGCGTGGCAACCGCCACTCGGCTGGCTGGTGCTGGTCGCAAGTTTCACCGTCGTTTCTTTCCTGTTCTTCGGCTGGCTGGTCGCGCTGTCCCTGCGAACGCACCGGGCCGAGCGTGCGCTGGCGATGCAACCGGCAGAGGCCTGACCTTGGCCAGGATTGCGATCGTCTACGACAGCCTTTTTCCCATCAACAACGGAGGCGGCGAGCGGGTCTACCGCCGCATGTCGGAGTTGCTGCTGCACGCAGGCCACAGCGTCGACTACCTCACGCGGCGCCAGTGGGAGGTGGCCCCTGAGACCCCTTTTCGCCTGGTGCCCGTCTGGACCGGCGAGATCTATGACGCCGAAGGCACTCGCACCACGCGAAGCGCCCTGCAGTTTGCACGCGGGGTCCATCGTGCACTTCGCGATGATCGCGGCTATGACATCGTGATCGCCAGCGCGCTGCCCGTGCTGACCCTGCTGGCCGCCAGGCTGGCAGTCAATCGCCGCCGCACCTACCTCGTCGCGGACTGGCTGGAGGTCTGGGGCGCAGGCAAGTGGCGGAGCTACGCCGGGTTCGCAGCTGGCACGATCGCCTGGGCGCTGCAATGGCTCGGTCTTCGCTCAGCAGACCTGCACACCGTCAACAGCCACTTCACCGCTGGCAGGGTCATGAAGTACAGCAAGTCGGCAGCACCGCTTGTGCTCGGGCTGCTCGACACGGTGGCGGGGCCGGGCACGGTGAGCGAGGCCACAAGCCCGCAATACGCGTTGTTCGTCGGTCGGCTCATCCCCGACAAGCGCGCTGCAGTACTTCCAGCAGCGGTAGCCACAGTGCCGGGCCTTGGACTCAGGATCGTCGGCAGTGGCCCGGAAGAGACAGCCGTGC
>JAODLU010000078.1 GCA_025464125.1 Microbacteriaceae bacterium
TCCGCCAGTCGACTCGTGACAACGGAGTAGCAACCACAACTGCCAGCACCGCGACGCCAACCCAGAACGCAACTACCGACGACGTGGAACGCAGTGTGTACTCGTCGGCGCGTTTCTTCTGCGCCACCTGGCTACAGTTCCGGGAAGTGGCAGGCCGCCACGCCGGCGCTCCCCTTCGACTCGAGCGGAGGTTCAGTCGTCGCACAGATGTCCTGCGCCTTCCAGCACCTGGTGCGGAACCTGCAGCCCGATGGCGGATTGATCGGCGACGGCACATCCCCGGTGAGCCTGATGCGCTCGCGGCGGCCTCCGGCGATCACCTGGGCGATATCCGGCACGGCTGACAGGAGTGCTTTCGTGTACGGATGCTTCGGCGACGAGTAGAGCTCCTCCCGCGGCGCCTTTTCAACGATCTTGCCGAGGTACATGACCGCGATCTCAGGGCAGAAGTGCCTGACAATCGCCAGGTCGTGCGCGATGAAAAGGAACGCGATGTTGAATTCGCGCTGCAGATCCTGCATGAGATTGATGACCTGCGCCTGGATGGACACGTCAAGTGCAGAGACCGGCTCGTCGGCGACGAGGATCTTGGGCTGGAGCGTCAGGGCACGCGCAATACCGATGCGCTGGCGCTGGCCGCCCGAGAACTCGTGGGGGTAGCGGTTGTAGTGCTCAGGGCTGAGCCCGACGATCTCGAGAAGCTCCTGCACACGTGCGAGTCGCTTGTTCTTCGGCACCAGGTTGTGGATCACCAGCGGCGCCTCGATGATCGAGCCAACCGTCTGCCGCGGGTTCAGCGAGGTGTACGGGTCCTGGAAAATCATCTGGATGTCGCGCCGCAGCGGCTTGAGTGCTCGCGGGCTTGCGTTAGCGATGTCCTGGCCCTCGAAGAGGATCTGCCCGCTCGTAGGTTTCTGCAGTCGTGTTATCAGGCGGCCGGTTGTCGTCTTGCCACAGCCGGACTCGCCGACGAGGCCCAGGGACTGGCCGGCTTCGAGGGTGAACGAGATGCCGTCGACAGCCTTCACGCTGCCGAGGGTGCGCGCGACCACGCCGCGCGACTTGACGGGAAAGTGCATGACAAGGTCACGCACATCCAGCAGCGGAGCCGCCATCAGATAACTCCAGCTTCGACGGTGTCCGCGTACATCACTGCTGCGTCTTCCAAATGACATCGTTTGAGATGCCCTGGTTCGACAGGCAGCAGCAGTGGCAACTCGGTTGCACAACGATCGCCGGGAACCAGGTCAGAGAACGCGCACCGACCGAAGAACGGGCATCCCTTCGGCGGTCTTACGAGGCTCGGCGGGCTGCCCGGAATCGGGCGCAGCGGACGGTCGACCGGCGCCGAAACGTCAGGAACCGACTGGAGGAGACCCCACGTATACGGCATGGATGGCAACGTGAGCAGCGCCCGTGCTGTGCCGTACTCGACCGCACGGCCGGCATACATGACGAGCACGTCGTCGGCCACTTCAGCGATCACCCCGAGGTCGTGGGTGATGAGGATGAGGGCGGTGTCGAACTCGCGCTGCAGGTCCTGCAGCAGGTCGAGGATCTGCGCCTGCACCGTGACATCCAGCGCGGTAGTCGGCTCGTCGGCGATGAGCAGTGTCGGGTCGTTGATCAGCGCCATCGCGATCATCACGCGCTGGCGCATGCCCCCCGAGAACTGGTGTGGGTAGTCATCGACCCGCCTGTCGGGCTGTGGGATTCCGACCCGAGCCAGCATGTCGATGGTGCGCGTGCGGGCCACCTTCTTGGAGACCTGGTTGTGCGCGAGGTACGCCTCGGCGATCTGGTCGCCGACGCGGTAGTAGGGATGCAGCGCCGACAGCGGGTCCTGGAAGATCATCGCGACATCTTTGCCACGACGCAGTCGCATCTCGTTGTCAGTCAGCTGCAGCAGGTCGACGCCGTCCACCAGGATCTTGCCGCTGACTATTGCATTGCCGTAGCGGTGCAGGCCGAGGATGGCCGACGATGAAACCGATTTGCCAGAACCGGATTCGCCCACGATGCCGAGCGTCTTGCCGCGCTCCAACGTGTAGGAAAGGCTCTCCGTGGCATGCACGATCCCATCAGGGGTCGGGAAGTTGACGGTCAGGTTTTCGACTGAGAGGAAGGGTCGGGAGTTGTCTGGCACTGGTTTCCTATCGCAGGCGCACGCGCGGGTCGACATACGCGTAAAGGATGTCGACGATGATGTTCATGAGAATGACCGCGGCACCGGCCACGATCACGAGTCCGATCAGAACGGGCAAGTCTGAGTTCTTGTTGGCAGTGACGGCGAGCAGGCCAAGGCCCTGGTAATTGAAGACCGATTCGGTGATGACCGCGCCCGCAAGCAGGGCGGCGAAATCGAGGCCGGCCATTGACAGCAGCGGGGTCAGGGCGGCGCGGAGCCCGTGTTTGAAAAGCACGACGCGTGTTCGCAGGCCCTTCGCCCTGGCTGTGCGGATGTAATCCTCGGTGAGCGATTCGAGCACGAAGGCACGAGTGATGCGCACATACGCGGCCATATAGAAGAGCGCGAGTGTGAGCGCTGGCAGGAACAGGCTGGCGAGCCAGGCAAACACTCCACCGTCTGCTGGCGAAACGTAAGCCGGATATGTCACTAATCGCCACTTGATGGCAACGAACTGCAGCAGGAATGTGCCGATGAAGAAGGTGGGCAGGGCGTAGACCACGAGGGTCACCCCGACGACTATCCGGTCGAGCCATTTGCCTTTGAACACGGCCGCGAGCACTCCGAACAAGACTCCGAACACGATCCAGAGGATGAACGAGTACAACGCGAGAGAGAGGGTGACCGGCGCGTATTTCGCTATGTCTGCATTGACCGTCAGCGCGTCGTGTTGCGAATACCCGAGACACGGCGCAGAGCAGTGGATAACAAGCGCGGGGTTGGTCTTCTCCAGGGCTTCGCGGTACTTGTCATCGACCGGGTAATCCCGCCCGA
>JAODLU010000104.1 GCA_025464125.1 Microbacteriaceae bacterium
GGTCCTCACCGAGCCGGCGGTGCGCGGACCCGTCGAACAGTTCGCCACCTGGCATCACCTTCGCCGGTTACGTCAGACGACGGTCCCCGGCCAAGACTCCGCGGCCGCCGTGCGTTACGCCAAACAAGAAGTCACTGAGGCGATTCAGTTTCTGACGTGGCTGCACGGCACCCATCGCCGCACCCTGGCCAGCTGTCTGCAACCCGGCGTCGACGAGTGGCTGGCATCGGGTCCCACGACGCGGCTGAAGATCCGAAACCTGCTGGCGTGGGCGAAGAAAGCTCGGGTGAACAGGTCAGTGCAAATCACTCACCGGCAGGCTCCTCCCAGCCGCTCGCTCACCCCGGAGCAGCGCCTAGCATGGCTTCTGGAACTGCTTACCGGAGACTCCGAAACACTGGCCTACCGCGTCGCCGGGACCATCCTGCTGCTGTTCGCTCAGCCCCTAACCCGGATCGCGGCGCTACCCACATCGTCGGTCACGATCACCGACGGTGACGTACAGATCACGCTGGGGCGCGAGCCGATCCCCGTCCCGCAGCCGTTCGCCGACATACTCATCAGCCACATCGGCAGCCGGCCCAACCTCAGGGCCGCCGGTGGGATCGCGAACAACCCGTGGCTGTTCCCCGGTGTCCACGCCGGCCGGCACGTGGCCCCAGAAGTGATCAGAGACAGGCTCGAAAGGCTGGGCATCGATCTGATCGGCGCCCGAAACACCACCTTGCAAAGCCTCGTCAGCGTGGCACCGCCACCCGTAGTCGCGGAACTACTCGGCTACAGCTACAACACCGTCCAGCGCCACGCGGAAGTCGCAGCGGAGCCATGGGGGTCTTACGTCGCGTCCAGGCATCAACAGCGGGTGCGTCCCGTCCGCGTCACAGCCATCACGGAGTAGCGCCACGGTTTAGGCGATGTACGCAGCGCGGGCCGCTTGCGCCTTTTCCCAGTCTTCTCGCAATTCTCCGACGGTCGGCTTTGTGCTCATGTACTCCGCGGCATGCGCATGGCCAGTCATACGTTCGCATGCTCGGTCGAACAGTGGCTCGATGACCGCGACCGCGGCATCGAGGCGGCTGGTGTCGATCCTCGAGAGGCGCGTCATCATGATGTTCTTCCGGTACCGCTGAGTAACGTTCTGAAGCAGCTCCTGTTCCACGAAGGCCTCGCACCAGGCGCGTATCAGGTCGTAGGTCTCTTTGATCAGTGCGTCTTGAACGATAGGCTCGGCGCTCGGAATTTCTTGCAACTTCGTGTTGATTCTTTTTGCCAGGTCGGCGGGTGAGTCGAGTCGGGGCTCCACGTCGGGCGCCAGGATTCCCTTCGTCTCCCCGCCGTCACGGACCTCATAGATCTTCGCTCGAAGTCTTTTGTTCTGCCGCACCGAGATAAGGGCCGACGCGAACATGATGTTGTGAGTCAGGACGATGACTTGGTGTGTCTCGGCGAGGTTCTGGATTCTTGCCGCGACCTCGTCGAGCCGACGGTAGTCCAAGCTGGTCACAGGGTCATCGAATACGAGCGGCGCCTTAATACCCCGCATCCGGCTCTTTCGGCGAGGAAGTCCGCTAGGGCAAGGACCTTTTGTTCCCCTTCGGAGAGCACCGACGACGGCTTGTAGGTCGCAACGACTTTCTTGCGTTGGGCCTGCCCACTCCGCCCTGAAAACGCAGGGCGACTTGTGGTGCTCGCAAGCGTTCACATTCCTCGTGGAAGAGGGTCTCGAAGTTCCGATTTACGAGGTCTTCGCTCGCTAGTTTCGACTGTGTTGTCAGCTGTTTGGCGGCACCGTTCGAGATGACGCGTGAAAGCTTGCTGAGTTGTTCCGCCCGCTTGGCGCGACGGATGTAGTCGCGCACAACTGCCAGGTTGCGCTTGAGTTCGAGACGCGCTGTGAGTTCAGCGAGCTCCTTCTGTTTCTCGGCAAGCACGGTGGCCGCGTTCGCACGATCGTCGACTAACTGCTTGGCGGTAGCCGAAGCGGCTGCCAGTATGGGTGCCACTGCGGCGGCTGACGTGGTCGCCTTGACGGCGATTCCGTTCTCCGACAAAGCTTTGGCTTGTCTGGTTTCGTTTACAGTGATCCGCGCCAAGTCCAAGGCATCAACTGCTGCAGAAGCCCAAGTTGCAGGGCTTCCTGCGTCGCGTTGCTCGGTGGCAAACTCGCTCGCGCGAGTCAATTCTGTCACCTCGAGAATCAAGCCAGCTCTTTCCACCGCGGCCTTGGCTTCGGTGACCTGTTGGACCAGCGTCTCGTCTAAGAAGGTTCGGTAACGAGTCAGGAGATTTAATGCAGCTGGACTTAGCGCCTGCAGGCAATACAGACACGCGTCGCCGTCGCGTGGGTAGTGCTCTTGGCCGAGATGCTGGCGATAGCTGTCACCTGCTACGACGAACTCCTGCCAGTTTTCGTCCGGTGGCCCGGGCAGCTCGTCGGGGCTGAAGAGCTGCTCGCGCGCTTCTACCCGCCGCGTCTCAGCTGTCTCCAGCGCAGCCCTCGCAGCCTCGTATGCGTCCTCATCGAAACTAGTCACCGAATTTAGGACCGAATGAAGGCGAGTGAGGTGACGTTCCGTCTCGTGCGCGTTCGCGGCGAGCGCGTCCAAAATGTTGGACCGCAGCGCTGCAATTTCACTTTCAAGGCGTTCGCGGTCTGCTTCAGCGTCTTCCGGTAGCACCGCCATCGCATCGATCTCGGCGAGATCGGTCGCCGATCCGAGTGTTTCGATCAGCGGGTAAACCCTTGTGCCGCGTGTGAATTTCGACAACAGCTGGTTAGTCTCGGGCGACAGGCTCGCAACCTCCGCGGCAATGCGCTGCTGAACGCCCTGAATACCCGCTGCCACCTGCGCGAACAGCGCAAGCTCGGCTGGGGTGTAAACGTATCCAAGATCGTTGTCGACGTGCAGCGAAACCGCACCCGCGTCGAAAACACTAATGCGGGTAAAAGGAGCAAGCCCAACCTCATTGCTCCACTGGATGGAGAGGCTGCTGCCCGACAGGCGATACGCGATCTTGGCTGAGGGAGGCGGAGGCGAATCTAGCCGCACGACATGTGCATTGGGAAGGATGTCTTCGATAGTACGGACCGCGGCAATTCGCTTGAGGATGCGGGCATAGCCGGTTTTGCCTCACCCGTTCTGCCCGAAGAGGATCGTCAAGTCGGGGTCGAAATCCAGCTGCTGGTTGGTAGCCAGGGCATTGACACCCTCGACTCCGGCCAGGCTGACAAGTTCCAGCATCTCTTCTTCTGAGGACTCAGCGACCGAGAGCTCGAGGGTAGGAATTTCCTGGCTCGGGTCCCCCAGGCCCTTTTCGCCCAAGAACGTCCCGTAGACCTCGTCCAAGAGATCCTCGCTTGGTGGCTTACGCGACAGGATGGTCTCAGCCGTGAGCTGACGCACCCATGCATCCTGGCCGTTCGCCCACTCCACCAGGAGATGTCGTGGCGTCGCATCACCAAGATTGACCGAGATCTCATCCGCAGTCA
>JAODLU010000327.1 GCA_025464125.1 Microbacteriaceae bacterium
TGCGCCACATCGGTCGTGCCGGAGATCTCGTTCTCGTGCCGGATCACCAGCACGCCATCCTTCGTCGCCACGATGTCGGGCTCCACGGCATCCGCACCGAGTTGGATCGCGAGCAGGTAAGCACTTCGCGTGTGCTCAGGGCGATAGCCGCTGGCACCGCGGTGCGCGATAACTAGGGGATGACTGGCCACTCCCAAACGGTACGCGATCGGTCGCGGATTGGTACTCTGCTCGGCATGGGCGTCTGCACGAACTGTGGCAAGAGTCTCGATCCTGCCTGGAAGTTCTGCATCTACTGTGGTGCGACTGTCGAGCCGACCACGCGGGCCGAGCCCATCCCGAACGCCATCCGGCCCGACCCGACCGAGGTCGCCGCCCGCAAGCGTTCGCGCGTCGACGTGCCCCTCCTCATCGGCATCGGGCTGGCCGCGGCAGGTGCCGCAATGATCGTCTACCTCGCGGTGCTGTTCCTGCTGCCCCATGCCTGACGCGTCGGCCCAGCCACATCCCACTGCTCCCCCGCGGTGGATCGAGCCGACCTCGCGGCTTCCCCTGCGCTGGGGCTCGTACCGTGGGCGATACCTCGCGGCGATCGCCCTAGTATTTGGCGGCGCGCTCATCCTGCAGGCGACCTCCGTCTATGCGAACTACTTCCTTCCAGTCGGGGTCGCGGCCGGCGCGGCAGGGTGGGCGATCCTGCCCGCGAGCGGATTGCGACGCATCGCGGTGGTTGCCCCGGCATCCTTCTTCGTCGCCTCGCCCCTTGTCGGTTCGGGCTGGGCCATGCTGCTCGTCGTGCCGCTCATCGCCTGGCTGTTCGTGCGGCAGCGCCCGATGCTGTCGTGGCTGGTGGCGCTGCTGCCCCTTGCCAGCGGCTTCGTTCTCGCCCAGCTCTTTCCGCAATACGGCAACGGCCTGACCGTCGTGCTGGTCTCGCTTGCAGTCCTGGTCGGATGCTCGTGGCTCGCCCGCGCAGTGGCCGCCAGTCGCCCGGCACAACCCCGGCCAATCCCCAGCAATCCCGGGGCTCCCACCCGGTAAACTCTGCTCATGGCCAACTCATCAAACCCGGCGTTCAACAACTCCCCGGCGTTCTCCGACCGCCCTGCGGTCGCCAAGAAGCTGGAGACGAGCGTTCCCACTATCCCCACGGCAAACATGACTGCACAGCAGCTCACTGAGCTCTACAGCCGTCCCTCTGCCACTGAGGTCGAGACGGATCGCATGTCGTACCAGGACGTGATGATCAAGATCGTCGTGAGCTTTGTCATCCTGCTTGCTGGCGCAGCCGTCGGCTGGTTCGTACCGGCGCTCCTGTTGCCCGCCGCGATCGTCGGCTTCGTGCTCGCCCTGGTCAACATCTTCAAGAAGAAGCCGAGCCCCGCGCTCGTGCTCATTTATGCCGCTGTCGAGGGCGTGTTCGTCGGTGCGGTCACGGTGTTCTTCGAAGCCCGCTACCCCGGCATCGCCACCCAGGCCGTGATCGGCACATTCGTAGTAGTCGGCGTGACGCTGGCGCTCTTCGCGAGCGGCAAGATCCGCGCATCGAAGAAGGCCACCAAAGTCTTCCTGATCGCCATGATCGGCTACGCGGTCTTCTCAGTCATCAACCTGATCCTGCAGGTGACGGGCGTGAATAAAGATGCATGGGGCCTCCGCAGCGTCGAGGTCTTCGGCATTCCGCTCGGCGTGATCCTCGGAGTGCTGGTCATCGTCATGGCTGCATACTCGCTGGTACTCGACTTCGACTCCATCAAGACCGGCGTGCAGCGCGGAGCCCCGCGCATCTACGGTTGGGCCGCAGCATTCGGCATCATGGTCACGGTCGTCTGGCTCTACCTCGAGATCCTGCGCTTGCTGGCCATCCTGCGCCGCTAGCTCTCCGCTCTTCGTTTACGGATGGGGCCGCCTTCGGGCGGCCCTTTTTCGCACGGGCGCGTGGTGCGCGACCGCGCCCTCACCTCCACCTCGGTTCGCCTCACCTCACCTCCACCTCCAGGCTCGCGGCCACCTCACCTCCACCGCCAGGTTCGCGGCTACCTCGCCTCCACCTCGCCGAGTGCGCACTAGATGCTGTGCGCCGGCCGCCGAGGCGACCTCTACTGCGCACTCGAAGCGGGCCGGACGCTTCCAGCCGACGAGCTGCAGACCCGGCCAGCGCCCGCCGCCTACTGCTCGGTCGGCCGCACCAGCATCTCGTTGACGGCAACACGTCGCGGACGGGTCACGATGTACTCGATCGCGTCGGCGATATCTTCGGCGTGCAGCATCTCGAATGAGCCGATCTGGGCCTGGATGCCCGCCATGATCTCCTCGCGATTGTGAGTCGTCAGTTCGGTCCCGGTGGCGCCAGGCTCAACCAGCGACACCCGCACATGGCGTTTGTTTACCTCCTGGCGAAGCGCGTCGCTGAACCCGTTCATCGCATGTTTGGTCGCGTTGTAGACGGCCCGGCCCGCACCGGGAAAGCGGCCAGCCGTCGAACTGATGTTGACCATGTCAGCGACCCTTCGCGGGCTGTCCTGAGCGGCGCGCAACAGGTGCGGCAGCGACGCGTGTGCCATGAACAAGAACGCGCTCAGGTTGATGTCCACCATCCGCTGCCATTCGTCCAGGGGCGCGGACTCCACCGGCCCCAGCAGCATCACTCCGGCATTGTTGACGAGAGTGTCGAGGCGGCCAAGCTCGCTGACAGTCTGCGCCACGGCATCCGTCGCCTGCGACTCGTCGGTGATGTCGGCCTCGAGCACGAGTGCCCTACCTCCAGCCTCGCGGATGCCCGCAGCCAGGGCATCCAGCCGGTCCCGACGCCGAGCGACCACTGCCACCGCAGCGCCCCTCGCGGCGAGCGCTGTCGCGGTCGCCGCGCCAATCCCGCTGGACGCTCCGGTGATGAGGGCGACGGTTCCATCAAGTCGTTCGGTCATGGTCAGTGCTCCCGGTCGATCGTTGCTGTTAGTTGGTTTCTGCGACGAGCGGCGAGGGCAGCACGGGCATTCCCGCGGCCTTCCGCCGTGCACTGCGCGCGCCCGGAACCAGGCTGGCGAGAGCCGCGGCGACCACGGCGATAGCCGTAAGCAGGATGAACGCGTCTACGTATCCCGCTTCGCTCGGGAAGCCATCCGGCTGGATGCTCGTGGTGACGATCGAGCTCACAATCGCCGTGCCGATCGCACCGCCGATGGTGCGCACGTTCGCGTTCATGCCGGTCGCGACGCCGGTCTGGCTGGCGGGCACGCCCTGCACGATCAGGCTGGCCATGGCCGCGTAGCCGAGGCCCAGCCCTATGCCGAAGATTGCCCCGGTCGTCGCGATCTGCCACCCCTCCGCGTGGAAGAACACGAAGAAGATGCTCGAGATGGCGACGGCTACCGAGCCGAGCAGCAGCTGCGCCTTGAACCCCAGCCACGGTGCGATGGGGCCGCTGAGAAAGCCAACCACCGCCATCGTGAGGGTAAGCGGCACGAGCAGCAGCCCGGTTGTGCTGAGAGTGGCGCCGATTCCGTAGCCCGTGCTGCTGGGCGTCTGGGCGAACTGCGGCAGGAAAGCGAACGTCGCGAAGAACCCTGCTCCGAACAGCAGGCCGACGAGGTTGGTGGTCCAGACAGCGGGCAGGCGCATCATCCTCATGTCGATGACAGGGTTCGCCGAGCGGTATTCGTAGAAGATCCAGACGGCGATCAGCACTGCGGCGAGCACCAGCAGCCCGATGACGAGGGGTGATGCCCAGCCCCATTGCGACGCTTCGCTCAGCGGCAGGAGCAGCGCTACGAGCCAGCCAGCGAGCAGCGTCGCGCCGACCCAGTTGATGCGACCGCCGGGGCGCTCCGGGGATTCCGGCACGAGCAGTACTGCCGCGATGCCGATCACGCCGAACATGATCACAGGCAGCCAGAACAGCCACCGCCAGCCGAGCGCCAGGACGAGGGGGCCGGCCAGCACGAGGCCCACCCCTCCCCCGAGCGCTATCACCGCAGACATCGCACCGATCGCGGAGGGCACGCGCTCACGCGGGAACTCATCGCGGATGATGCCGAACACCAGCGGGAAGATCGCGCCGCCAAGACCCTGCACAACCCGACCGATGATGAGCACGCCAATCGTTGGGGCGAGCGCGGCGATCACGCTGCCGACTGCCACCGCCGCAACCACGATCACCAGGGTGCGGCGTTTGCCGACCATGTCGCCGACGCGGCCGAGCAGCGGTGTCGCGATGGCCGCCGAGAGCAACCAGGCCGTGATCACCCACGTGACCGTCGACTGGTCTGTGTGCAGGTCGTGCTGGATCGTGGGAAGCACAGGGTTCAGCAGTGACTGCAGCAGGGAGAACGAGAGTGTCGCAAAACCCAGCACCGCGAAGGTGAGCGCAGGAAGCGGTCGGCCGAGAATCATGTGGTTCCTATCTGGCGGCTCTGATGCCGATACGGGACGTCGATTCTCGACGTCGATCGTTCGACTCCGCCGGCATTCGGCGGTAAAGTGGAGGCGCACCTCCGATTATATGGAGGCTAGCCTCCGTTTCGCAAGGGAAGTGCCGATGCCTGAGTCTCTCTCATCCGTCGCCGTCGCACGACCCCAGCGCTCAGATGCCCGCCGCAACTTCGAGGCTGTGCTCGCGGCCGCCAAAACCGTCTTCGCGTCAGACGGGGCGGATGCCTCCCTCGAAGACATCGCGCGCCTGGCAGGTGTCGGCATCGCCACCCTCTACCGCAACTTCCCCACGCGCGCGGCCCTGCTCGAGGCCGTCTACTTCGAAGAGGTGGACCAGCTCTGCCGCAGCGCCGCCGACTTCACCGGCATGCCGCCGTGGGAGGGTCTCGAGGGCTGGCTCCGGCGTTTCGTCGACTACGCGGTCACGAAGAAAGCCCTGATCGACAGCCTCAACCGGCAGCAGCCAGCCTTCGCTAACGCTGCCACCGCGATGTATGCGGCGGGTGGCCCGCTGCTTGAGGCTGCGCAGGCTGCTGGTGAAGCCCGGCCAGATGTCTCGATCGATGACCTGATGCGACTGCTCATCGGCGTGATCTCGGTCAACGTCAGCGGTGCCGACCAGCGGGAGCGGATGCTCCAGCTCACCCTCGACGGCGTGCGCGCCAGCCGCTGACCGCCGCGGGGCCCGCCGCTCCCGCCGCTCACGCCGCTCACCGCCGAGAATGCAGTAGTGGCTGTTCTGAGCCGCGCTAAAAGGACCACTACTGCAGTCTCGGCGCCGATCGGGAGTCGAGGAACCGGCAATCAGCCCAGCAGCGGCCGGGCTACTCCCACTCGATGGTGCCGGGCGGCTTCGACGTGACGTCGAGCACCACGCGGTTCACCCCGGCTACCTCGTTCGTGATGCGATTCGAGATGCGGGCC
>JAODLU010000336.1 GCA_025464125.1 Microbacteriaceae bacterium
GATGGTGACGGTTTCGTGTTCATGGACACGGCCGACTACGACCAGATCACGCTCAGCGAGACCCAGGTTGGCGACGCGATCAACTACATGCTCGAGAACCAGAACGTGACGCTCGCGCTGCACAATGGCGACCCGCTATATGTCGAGTTGCCGGCATCCGTGGTCCTCGAGATCACCTACACGGAGCCTGGGCTGCAGGGCGACCGTTCCACCGGTGGAACGAAGCCAGCCACAGTCGAGACCGGCCACCAGATCCAGGTTCCGCTGTTCCTCGAGCAGGGCACCAAGGTGAAGGTCGACACGCGTGACGGCAGCTACCTCGGCCGCGTCAACTAGGCCGCGTCGATAATCGTGGGCGCAAGAACAAAAGCACGAAAGCGTGCGATAGACCTCCTGTACGGCGCAGACCTCAGGGAGATCTCGCTCAACGCCGCCATTGCAATGGAGGCTGAACGCGCAGAAAAAGAGCCAGCGCGCAACGCATCATGGGCCTACGCTCGACAGATTGTCGAGGGGATCGCCGAGCACGGCGACGAGATCGACGAACTCATCGAAACGTATGCCCAGGGCTGGACCATCAATCGCATGCCCGCCACTGACAGGGCCATCGTGCGCATCGGCATCTGGGAGATTCTCTTCAACGAGGAGATTCCGGATGGCGTGGCCATCTCCGAAGCTGTGGACGCCGCCAAGTCACTCAGTACAGAGGAATCCGGCGGGTTCGTCAACGGCCTTCTCGGTCGAATCGCGCAGACCCGGGCGGGAACGCAGCGCGCCTAGATTTCGTTGCGTTACGTCGGCGTCATTAGGCAATTGCCCAAACGCATAAATTGGTCACTCGTGTCCACCTCCATCGCCCCTGCCCGCAGCAGCGTGCCCGCGCTCGCGGTGTCCCTGCGTGGCGTGAGCCGTTCCTTCGCAGCGGAGACGCGCGGGGAGCGCCCGAAGCTGGTGCTTCGCGACATCGATCTGGAGATAGCCCCCGGCGAGATCGTCTCTCTCATCGGCCCATCCGGCTCAGGCAAGTCGACGCTGCTGCGGCAGGTCAGCGGCCTCGATGCTCCGGACACCGGAGACATACGAATCGATGGCACCCCGCTTCTGGGCATTGACCAGCGAAGCGCCATCGCGTTCCAGGAACCGCGCCTGCTTCCCTGGCGCACGATCGAGCGCAACGTGGAGTTGGGGCTTCCCCGGGGCACCGCACGTGCTGCCGGCAGGAGCCGGGTTTCCGAGCTGCTGAGGCTGGTGCAGCTTTCGGACGCCGGGCGACTGCGGCCACGCCAGGTCTCAGGCGGCATGGCCCAGCGCGCTTCACTCGCCAGGGCTCTTGCGCGTGGTCCCGGGGTGCTCGTGCTTGACGAACCGTTCGGAGCGCTTGATGCGCTGACGCGCCTGACGATGCAGGACCTGCTGCTCGACATCCACGCTGCAGAGCCAGCGACGATCCTGATTGTCACCCACGACGTCGACGAGGCGATCTACCTGTCAGACAGGGTGGTTCTGCTCGGCGAAGACCCGAATGCCGCAGACGGCAGTGGGTCGACGATCCGTCGCATCATCTCCGTGCCGGGCGCGCGCCCGCGAGACCGTGCTGACGCAACACTCGCGTTGCTCCGGGCTGAGTTGCTCGACGGTCTCGGAGTATCTAGCCACCACCACAAACCCGCACCACTGCAAACCACAGTTCGTTTTGACACCTTCTAAGGAAAACACCGCATGAATAAGAAACTTCTCGGCCTCGCGGCCATTGCCGCAGCTGCTGCCCTGCTGCTGAGCGCCTGCGCGGGTGAGGGCTCGGCGGTCGAACCGTCGGCCAAGCCCACCAAGTCGGCCACAGACAGCTGGAGCTCAGACACTCTCAACATCGACTTCGCGACGTACAACCCGCTGAGCCTGATCATCAAGGACCAGGGGTGGCTGGAGGCGGCCACCGGCGGCAAGGTGAAAATCAACTGGGTGCAGTCCGCTGGCTCTGCGGCCGCGAACCTCGCGCTGCGTTCAGGTGCGATCGACGTCGGATCGACCGCGGGCTCGGCCGCACTCCTCGCGCGCGCCAACGGCTCGCCAATCAAGGCAATCGACGTGTACTCGCAGCCCAACTGGGCCGCGATTCTCGTGAGCAAGAACTCGACCATCACCTCTGTGAAGGACCTGCAGGGCAAGACGGTAGCTGCGAACAAGGGAACCGACCCCTATTTCTTCCTCATCCAGGCACTCGAGAAAGCTGGCGTGCCGCTGAACACCGTCACCATCCAGAACCTGGCGCACGCTGATGGCAAGGCCGCCCTGGAAAGTGGACGAGTGGATGCGTGGTCAGGACTCGACCCGCTGCTTTCGACCAGCATTGTCGTCGCAGGTTCGAAGAACATCTATGACAACCCAAGCTTCAACACCTACGGCCTGCTTGACGCGACCGAGCCCTTCCTCTCGAAGTCCCCGGATCTCGCACAGCTCGTCGTGAACGCATACGAGAAGGCCCGTGCGTACGCCATCCAGAGCCCCGACAAGACTGCGGCGATCCTCGCCAAGGTGGCAGGAATCAACCCGACCATTGCGTCGAACGTCATCCAGAACCGCACGAAGCTCGACATCGACCCGGTTCCCGGAAAGGCGCAGACGGATGTGCTGAAGATTGTTGGACCGATCTTCGTCACAACTGGCGACGTTGCCAACCAGGGCCTGATCGACGACGCCCTGAAGAACCTGTTCGAGACCAAGTACGCCAAGAAGGCCGATCCGTCGGCGATTGGATAGCGTGCCAGGCACAAACGAAGGCGTCGCGGAGGGCTCGAACACCGAGCCCTCCGCTTCGCTGTACCAAACGGTCTCCCAGTTCGGCTACTCAGCTGCCGGGACTGCTCTAGCAACGCCCCAGCGTGGGCCCAGGCGACCACGCTGGCTGAGCGTGCTGCTCGGCGCCCTGCTGCCTATTGCGCTCGTCGTCGCATGGCAGGTCATCTCGGCATCGGGGCTTGTACCGGCCTACCGGCTGCCCACCCCGATCTCCGTCTGGCAGGCGGCCATCGACCTGGCCCAGCGCGGCCTGCTCTTCACTGACATCGGCATCTCCACCCAGCGTGTGCTGCTCGGCTTCGCATTCGGCGCGATCGCCGGCCTCATCGTCGGCTCGGTGATCGGTCTTTCCCGCTGGGCCAGTCTCGTGCTCTCTCCGACTCTCGGAGGATTCAGGGCCGTGCCATCTCTGGCGTGGGTTCCACTGCTCATCCTGTACCTGGGTATCAACGAGGACTCCAAGGTGATCCTGATCACCATCGGTGCGTTCTTCCCCGTGTTCACCACGCTCTACCTCGGGCTGCGCCACGTGGACCGCAACCTCGTCGAGGCGGCGCGTGCCTTCGGGCTCAACGGCATCCGCCTGCTGACCACCGTGCAGCTTCCCGCCGTCGTCCCCGCGCTGTTCTCGGGCCTGAGGCTCGCCCTCGCGCAGTCCTGGCTGTTCCTCGTGGCGGCGGAGCTCATCGCCTCCTCGATGGGCCTCGGCTTCCTGCTCATCGACTCGCAGAACAACGGCCGCGTCGACCGGATGCTGCTCACGATCGTGCTGCTCGCCTTGCTCGGCAAGACCACGGACGCGCTGCTCGGCCTCGCCGAGCGCTGGCTCGGGAAGCGGTGGCGCTGACGTGACGACGGCACCTGACCTCCTCGCGGAGGCGCGCTCCTTCGCGCCGCCCGCGCACATCGCCGCGACCGCCAACGGTCCCGCCTCCGCGTGGGCCGAGGCCGAGGCGGATCCCCTCGCGTTCTGGGAGCGCG
>JAODLU010000348.1 GCA_025464125.1 Microbacteriaceae bacterium
CAACCGATGCAACGCCTGAAACGTTGATCTGCCGCCATGCGACCACACTCGTAATGAGAAGGTCATCAGTTCGATTCTGATAGGCGGCTCCGCAGAACATCGTCTCCACGCGACATCCGGGACGGCCTGTTCAGCCGGAGCGGGGTGTCCTCGCAGGTGACATCGCTGTATACGTCGAGGTCATCGTGATGGCTTCTTCGGGCGCGATGCTTCCGCTCGCTCGGTGATCTCGGCGATGAGTTCGGTCTTGGCGTCGGAGTATGCGTCCATGCTGGGCCAGTCTCGCTTGGCGAGTTCCCGTTTCAGGGCCGCGTAAATCTCCCGGTCGGCTGGATTGTGACGAAGCCAGTCACGGAACAAAAGATGACTGCGTTCCCACTCGCTTCCCGCGGAGCAGATGTGCACCTGTACGTCGCGCGCCGCCGTCCGAACGAGTCTGTGGCCGTCTTCCCGCACGCGGAGTTGATAGCCGGTGCCGATCAGCTGGGGAAGATAATCCTCGTCGGCTTCGACATCCTCAACACTGACCTGGATGTCGACGATCGCCTTCGCGGCCAGCCCCGGCACAGAAGTGGAGCCGACATGATCGATCCGCCGAGCTCGCGCGCCCAGCGCCGAACGGATGCGTTCGTGCTCGACCCGGAAGCGTTCGGGCCAGGCCGGGTCGTAGTCGACGATCACGATGTCGCGGTGTTCGGTGCCACCGACCGAACCACTGGCTGCGATGTCATTCGGCACGGCAGTCATTCTAAGGTCGCGGCAACTCGTCGAGCTCACGTTCGATTAACGCCATGCCTGATCGATCCGTGCGGGATCCTCGCGTCGATGACAGCGACAATCCGCGACTGCACATGAGCGCCCAACAATGTCTCGCAGACGATTGTCGAGTCAGGTATGAAACCGGGCACCAGAGTGAGGGCACGCGGTTGGCCGCTCTTATCAGCCGAGATTCACGGTCAAAACTAGCGCCCGGTCTCTGCGACCACACGATCCTGGAAGGCTGGGTCCTGCCTCTGGTGCGAGCCGTTCATCGGGTTGCCGTTTGGTCGAGTACACGCCAGTCCGCCCAGGAACTCTGTACGAGGGCGGCTCCGTTCGAACGCTGGCTAGCCGAACCGTAGCCAGTGACCCTCTGACACGATCTGGGGATCCTTCAGGGGGTCCCGAACGAGAAGCGCAGTCTGGTCGTCGATGAACCATATGGGCTCGCCAAGTCGCGCCGCCGAATCCGCAGCCCACGCATCCGTCTGCTCGGGAAAGTAGTCTGCGCCGAGGTGCGGCAGCACGTACCAATCGAAGAGTGGCAGCGCCGGCCCGACCGAGTCGAGCTCGAACTGCTCGACCTCGGCCTGGTCGTCGAACGCCTCGACGGCGGCCGCGTGCAGCCGGGAGAAAATCATCGAACCTCCACTAAGACCGAGGTAGACCTTCTCGTCGAGCAGCTCGCGGAGCAACGGGGCAAGCCCCGTCGAGATCCAGGCGTGAGCGAGCCAGTGATTGCTGCCGCCGTAACAGAAGACAACGTCTGTCGATCGCAGCCGTGACTCGATGCCGGATCGCGGCCCAGTGAAGAGCGACATGACGTCGAACTGCTCCCAGCCGAGCAGACGGAGCGCCTCGAGATGCCTGAACATATGGCCTTTGTCGCCCGGGAACGGGAGAGTCGCGTCGATTATCGCGACGATCCGCGACTCCGACGTCGGTTTTCCCAGGAGATCGAGAAGTGCATTCCCGATGGCATCGTTCGTCACCCCGTTGGATGTGAGGAGCATACGCATGCCCAACATTGTCTCGCAAACGATTGCCCTCCGCCCCCGGGACTTCGCCTGGCTGGGGCACGCGATAGCCACTTCTGCAGCTGATGATGGTCATCATGTGACCTGTCTTGCGCGAGGCGCGGGCGTGCCAGGTGGAACGACCCCGGTGCGGGCCGATCGCGACTTCGAAGACTCGCTCGACGCAGTGGCGACTGAACTGCGCCCCGCCTTACGCGGTGCGACGAGTGAAGACCAGATGCACAACTCCAGAAGGAGACGGCGTCGCTTCGATGTCGAAGCGTTCCTCGAGTCCTTCGAGCCCATCCCACAGCCGTTCGCCCCTGCCCAGCACAATCGGCACGAGCACGATGTGCATGTGATCAATCAGGTCGGCCTCTAGAAACTGTCGAACTGCAGCGACGCCGCCGCCGATCCGCACGTCGAGGTCGCCAGCCAGGGCGCGCGCCTGTTCGAGTGCGGAGACAGGATCGGCGTCAACGAAGTGGAACGTAGTTCCGCCCTCCATCTCCAATTTCGGCCGAGGGTGGTGTGTCAGCACAACCACCGGCGTGCGGAAAACGGGGTCGTCGCCCCACCAGCCCTTCCATTCCTCGTCATCCCATGGACCGCGCTGGGGGCCGAACTTGTTGCGCCCCATGATCTCGACGCCGATGCCTGCACGCCACGTGCTGGCGAATGCGTCGTCGACGCCGAGGGACGCCTCTGAATCCCCGGGGACACCCATCTCGCGGAAGGTGCGTGTGCCCGTGGCCCATTGCATGAGTCGCATGCCGGCGTGCCCGAACGGTGCGTCGAGCTGCTGGCCTTCACCGGCACCGAACCCGTCGAGGGAGACCGAAAAGTTGTGCACGCGGACTAGGGACATCTGATCTCCTGGGACTAGTGGTCGCAATCACCCTATGGCGTTCGAACCCGGCCACTCAATACCGCTCGCGTTCGGCTGGCCGGCTCCAGCGGGCGCCCTTCTCCGCGAAATACATGCAGTGCGCAGCGGCAGGCCGTGCTCGAGCTGACACCGTCCGCGTGTCTTGCCGCGTTGCATGTATTTCGCGCAA
>JAODLU010000085.1 GCA_025464125.1 Microbacteriaceae bacterium
GATCTTCGGCCACCGCGGCGAGGTCCGCCATGAATGGGGTGTCGACCGTTCCCGGGCGAACACAGTTCACCCGCACACCCTCCGACAGCAGGTCGACGGCCATCGAGAGTGACATCGACGCGATGGCGCCTTTCGTTGCGGAATAGAGGGCCCGCTGGTGCACGCCGCTGACCGCAGTGCACGACGAGACGTTCACGATCGCTGCGTGGTCTGAGTTGCGGAGGTAGGGAAGCGCCGCGCGGGTCGCCCGCACGTAGCCGAGCACGTTGATGTCGAACAGGTGGTGCCAGTCATCCTCCGACCCCTCTTCCACGCCGCCGACGAAACTGATTCCGGCGTTGTTCACGAGGATGTCGATGCCTCCGAGTGCGTGGGCCAGTTCATCCACCGCCTGGGTGGTCTGCGATGCGGATGCGAGGTCGGCCTGCGCCCCCGAAACGCCCGCCGGCAGGGTGTCGATCCGAAGGTCGATGACACCGACCCTCGCACCCCGGTCGAGAAGCTCGAGAGCTGTGGCTTTGCCGATCCCGGCGTTGCCGCCGGTGACGATCACCGAGAGACCCGCAAATTCAGCCGACACTTTTTGCCTCCGGTGCGCCAAGGGAGCGCGATAGTTCCTGGGTGGCGAGAATGATCGCCCGCGAGATCTCGTCGATGCTGCCGTGCGGCAGGCGTTCCCGCGGCGACGTCAGGATGAGGCATCCCACGACGCCGCGCCCAGAGAACACCGGTGCCGCTATCCCCCGTGCGCCCGGCAGTTTCTCGCTATCGCTGGTTGCCCATCCTGCTGCCCTGATCTCGGCGAGTTCCTCGTTCAGCTTCGCCAGTGTCGGTGGCTCCGTGCCCGTCGCGGGCGATGGTCCGGCTGCCTTCAGCACTCGCTCTACAGTTTCGGATGGCAGCTGCGCGAGGATCACTTTTCCTGAGGAGCCCCAGAGCAGCGAGAGCGGCTCATCCATCTGGATCCGATATTGCAGTGCCTGGTGGCCATCTGCCCGTGCCGCGAATGACATGGCGTCTTTGGATTTGAGGTAGGTGGCGAAGAGCACGGTTTCGTTGAAACGCTGGGCGAGTTCTTCGATGTACGGGCGCACGAGGCGGGGAAGCGGCGTCGACTCAACTACCCGCGAAGCGATGCGGTAAAAGTTCGGACCAACGAGATATCCCCGCGTTTCGGGGTTCGATTCGACGATGTCTTCTTCGCGCAGCAGTCCGAGCAGCCGGTGGACGGTTGAGGGTGCAAGCTGGACCCGTTCGGCGAGCTGGTTCACGCTTATCTCGCCACCGTGGTCGGCGAGGGTCGCCAGGATCCTGATGACCCGGGCCACTGTGCCCGCACCGTTTTCATCGTCCTTAACTGCCATGCGCGTTGGGTTCCTTACCGTTTTGTCTGGGGTTCAGGGGTGGCAACAGTTGCCGGCCTGGCATAAACGACACCGCGAGGGCCTTCGTGGCTCGCGACAGGCAGCAGTTCGGGCGCTCCATTCGGGTTCTTACTTTCGAATCGCGACACCTTCTCTTCGATGCGCTGGAAATGCGCAACACCCTCCCGCGTGCCGCCAACCCCGCGCAGGGAACTGGGCAGATCGCGACGAGCAGGAAGTGAAGAAGGCTTAGAGCCCGCAAATGACACTTTAACTATCGTGCGCGTGGCGACGGCGCCGCAATCGCACTGTGTCGTGCGCTCTGCCGCGGTGATCGCCTGCCATGACTCGAACACCTGCGCGCAGGTTGCGCACCGAAAGTCGTAGAGGGGCATCAGGAATAGAAGCTTCCTGGAGCCGTGCGCAGGGTAGCCATCTGCTTGGAGTCATGACCGAACACCATCATGGCGCCGGTCTTCTCCTGGAGTGCCAGCAGCTTGTCGACCGACGAAAGCCAAGCCTGGTTGTCCCAGACGACTGCGCCCCAGTGCCTCTGCTCTAGCGTCTCTTCGAGGTAGACGGCGTCTGATGTGAAGATGATCGGGCCATCGTTTGGCAGGTCCACGAGAAGCGACATCATGCCCCAGGTGTGGCCGGGCGTCTCGATCAGCTTGACGCCCGGGATGATCTCGATGTCGCCGGAGACCGTATGGAAGTCGAGATTCTCGTAGTCGGCCTTGATGTGCCCGCCCGAGAAGAATCCTTCGAAGGCGCGGGCTTCGCGCCACTCGGTCTCGTGCACGAGCAACTCGGTGTGACCGTTGTCGAAGAGCTTCGCGTCGCCGGCGTGATCCATGTGCAGGTGGCTCAAAATCACCTGGTCGATGTCGCTGGTCTCGTATCCGAGCTGGCGCAGTCGAGAGTCCAGGTACTGCTCCTCTGTCACCTGGTCGTAGGGAATGATGTCGGCAAGTCCCGTGCCAGCCCACTCCGTCTCCCAGTTGCGGTTGACCGTGCTGTCCCAGAGGATCGTGCCGCCCGGATGCTCGATCAGCACGGCGTGCGACGCAATGCTGGCCCAGGTGGATGCACGGTTGTGGTCATGCCGTGTGGCTCGGTACTTGGGCGAGCCGATCATCTGCTCGATGTCGGAGCCCATCGCTCCGCACTCGAGAATGTGCACCTTCAGGTCGTTTGTCATTCTTCTCCCTATGCCATGTCTTTGCGCAGGCGACGGCTGGCTGCCACCGCGATGAGCAGTACAAGACCGTTGAAAACGGGCTCAATGAAGTAAGGCACGCCAATCGCCTGCAGGCCGGTAACGCCGATGGCGATCGCGAAAACGGCGAGCACCGTTCCGAACACGTTGAAGCTTCCTGCCTTGAAACTCGTGGCGCCGAGGAACACTGCTGCGAACGCGGGAAGCAGGTATGCGGGCCCGACCGACGGGTTGCCGCTGCCGAGCACTGCGGATGCCACGACGCCGGCGATTCCGCAGATGAATCCGCTGATCGTGAAAGCCGAGACGCTGAGCGCGCGAACGTTGAGGCCCGAGAGCCTCGCCGCCTCGCGCGAGCCGCCGATCGCGTAGAGGAACCTGCCGAACGGGGTGTGGTCGAGCACGAACCATGCCACCAGAAGCAGCACGACGAAGAGGATCACGGCGAACGGGATGCCGAAGACGTCACTGCTGCCGAAGGCTGGCAGTGCAGCGGGGATGTCTTTGTAGATGACCTGCCCCTGCGTGTACCAGGTGGCAAGGCCGCCCAGCACAAGCCCGGTCGATAGCGTCGCGATGAATGCGTTGATGCGCACGACATTCACGAGGATGCCGTTGATCACGCCGACGAGCGTGCAGGCAACGAGAGTGATGACGATCGACAACCAGAGCGGCAGTCCCTGCAGCGAGGGAAGGCCAGCAGACAGGATGCCCCCGAGGGCCACGTTTCCGCCGACACTCAGGTCGAAGTCACCCGAGACGAGCACGAAAAGCTCGGCGATCGCGACGATCACCAGGATCGACTGGGTGAGCGCGATTGCGCGGGCGTTCTGCAGCGTGGCGAAATTCTCCGGCTGCAGGAACGAGAAGACGAGGATGCCGGCAACGACGATGGCCGGCAGCGCGTACTGGCTCAGCCTTCGCTTCTTCGGCTTCGCGATGCTGCTGCCGGTGCTCGGGATGGGCGTGCCCACCTGGTCAGTTTCGACAGTGACGTTGTCAGGCATGGGAGGTGAGACTTTCTGTTCGGTCGATTTGCTGGTCATGAGAGTGCGCTCGTTCCAGAAACGACGAGCCCGTTTTCGATGTGGAGCACCCTGTCGGCGATGGCGAAGACTTCTGCTTCGTCGCTGTCGCTGACCAGGATGCTGACGCCGGCCGCGGCGGCCTGGCGAATGTGATGGCGGATCTGCAGGCGTGCGCCTGGGTCAACGCCCTGGGTCGGATTCTCGAGGATGAGAATCACGGGCCGCTGCTCCAGTGAACGGGCAAGCACAACCTTCTGCTGGTTTCCGCCAGACAGCATGCCGAGCTTGCGGTCGGGGTCGCGCGGCCTGATATCCAGCAGCTCCATCGTCTCTGCGACTGCAGCTTTCAGGCGGGATTTGGAGAGCGGCGCCAGGATGAACGACCGGCGCATTGCTGCGATCGAGAGGTTCTCTGCCACCGTCAGGTCGGCGATGATGCCCTCTTTGCGACGGTCGCTCGGCACGAGGTAGATGCCGCGACGGATGCTGTCTTTGATGGAGAGGGCACGAAGGGGCACGCCGTCGACGCGCAGCTCGCCGCTGTAGTCGAGGAGGCCGGCAAGAGCGCGGCAGACGTCGCCGCCGCCGGAATCGAGGGGGCCGGCAAGGCCCACGATTTCGCCCTTGTGAAGCGAGAAGCTCACGCCATCGAGCAGGCTCGTGGTCAGTGCGTCTACCTCGAGCACGACGGCCTCTGACAGTGAGGCCACGTTGGCGTCGTGGTTCTGCAGCTGCCCGCTCATCAGGGTGAGCAGCTTGTCGGCGTCGAGGTCGGCGGTGTTGTCGATGGAGTGGGCGACGGCGCCAGCCTTCAGGATGACCACCCTGTCAGCGATCTCGACGATCTCGTCGAGATGATGCGAAACGTAGAGCACCGCGATTCCCTGTGCTGCGAGCCTGCGAACCGTGGCCAGCACCTCGAAGCGCTGGCCGGAGGGAAGTGCGGCGGTCGGCTCGTCGAGAATGACGAGTCGCACTGCGTCGTCGGCGCTGGCAAGCGCGCGGGCGATGGCGACTGTCGTCTTCTGGGCGACGCTCAGGTCGTCGATCTTCTGGGTCGGCTCGACATCGACTCCAGCGGCGGCAAGCAACTCCGCGACGCGGCGATTGTGGCGCCTCCACGCGATGCGGCCGAAGATGCCACGTGAAAAACCGATGCCGATACCGAAGTTCTCGGCGACGGTGAGGCCCGGGATGAGGCCGACGTCCTGGTGCACAACTACGCACGACCGGGCGTCGGCCCCGTTCATCCAGTTCAGCTGGTCACGGCCATCGGGGGTGTAGACCCCTGTCAGGCACTTGATCAGCGTGGACTTTCCCGAACCGTTTTCTCCGATAAGGGCCGTCACAACGCCTTCGCTCAGCAACAGGTCTACGCCGTCGAGTGCGCGCTGGTCTCCGAAAACTTTGACCAGGCCTTCGACGGAAACTACCGTCCTGGCCTTCTCCTGGTGCATGAGCTGAGCGATGATGACTCCTTTGTCGGTGTGTGTCTTGCTACAGCCGGATTAGAGGTCCGAGGCTGGAGCGGGGTTGCTGGGGGTTACGCCCCACACTGACCAGTAGTGCTTGCGGATGTCCTGGTCGCCCCACCAGCTACCGGTGGCCGGAACGTTCTCTTTGGTCAGCAGCTTGTTCGCGATGCCCTGGTCTTCTCCACTGAGAGCCGGCTGGCCCTGCAGCAGGCGGTTCAGGTTGTCGACCATTGCGTAACCGATCGCAAGGGTGGAAAGACCAACGGTTGCCTTCTCGTATCCGCCTTCGCGGATCTTCTGGAGGTTCGGGGTGTTTCCGTCGAAGCCGACCGCGATGCTGCCGTTCTTGGTAAGACCGGCCTGCTGCGCGCCCTGGATCATGAAGTCGAGCCCTGAGTCGAATCCGGCCCACAGCACGTTGAACTTCGGGTTGGACTGCAGCGTCTGGGCAGCGAGGCCCGGGAGCTTCGTCGTGATGTCTGCGGCGAGGAAGTTGGTGGTGTTCAGCGTCTTGCAGTCGCCTCCTGCAGCCTGGCAGTCGGAGATGAACTTCTTCCAGCCGTCCTGGCGGGCGACGACGTAGCCGAACTCGTTGTCCATCAGCTGCACGTCATGCAGCTTCTTGCCCTGCATCGTGTACGCCTCAGCCGCGAGCGCGTAGCCGTTGTCAGAGCCTGACTTCAGCGACGGGACGAGGGAGTCGTAGATGCCCTTTTCGCCATCGGTGTTCGCGGCGACCGCGGCCACCACCTTGATGCCTGCAGTCTTTGCCTGCTTGATGCTGTTGGCGATGACCGCCGCGTCGATCGAGGAGATCGCGATTGCGTCTGCCTTGATCGCGATGGCCTGCTGCACCGCAGCGTTCATCTTCGTCGGGTCGCCCTCTGGGTTGATGAAGGTGACCTGCCAGCCGAGCGCCTTCGCGGCATCCTGTGCAGCGAGAGCAACGCGGTAGCCGCCTTCGGTCGCAGCGCCTGCCGGGGGGATGATCACGATCTTCTTGCCGGTAGCGCCCTTAGGCCCGGTTGTTGGCGGCAACTGCGTCTGGGTCTTGGATGCTCCGGAGATGATTGCGGGAAGGCTTGCGTTGAACGTCTTGAGCGTCGCCGCGTTGCCGCTGGTGCCAGCGCTCGGCGCCGAGCCAGTGCTGCAGGCGGTGAGAACCAGCGCGCCAGCGAGCAGGGTTACGGCGAATGCCGACCTCCTGGCGTGTGACTTCGTTGTCATTGTTGAACCTTTCAATTTGTGGGTGCCACTGTGCAAACCATAGCAAGGCGATTCCGTTCAGCGGAATGTGATTCTGCCCATAGGAATGAATGTAGTCATGAAGCGAGAGTTCCGTCAAGCAGCAACTCACCGAGGACGCCCGGGTGAGTAAGCACCAGCTGGTGAGCGGCGCCCGCGATCACCTGCACGCCTTCGGAACGCTGGTCCCCGCCGATCACGTCGTAGATCGCCTGCAGGGCGCCAGGCGGCGTTGAGCTGTCGATGGCGCCGGCGACGCACATCGTGCGGGTGCCGGCTGGAAGGGGCGCGAACCCGGAGAACTGCGCGAAGGAGCTCCAGAGCGCAGCCCACGTCTCCACTGGCAGGGCCGCGAGGCATGTGTTCACATAGGCCAGCGCCGACAGTTCAGCCGCTCCGCCATCCATGGCAAACCAGCGCGCCAGCGTGCCAGGAACTATCGCGGCCATGCCGAGCGATCGTGCTTCGGCAGCACGATCCGCGAAGACCGGCACGCCCATGGGCGGGGAAGCAACGACGGAGACCGACGCCCACAGGTCGGGGGCCTCAGCGGCCGCCAGCCCCGCAACCGCTCCACCCACCGAGTGCCCAACGAGGTGCACCGCATCGCCCGTT
>JAODLU010000088.1 GCA_025464125.1 Microbacteriaceae bacterium
GTGCAGGAGGCCATCGACGCTGATGCGGCCACCCAGGACCTCGGCAACCGGTCGGCGCTGCCGCCTGTGGGCAATGGCGACGTGAGCTACGAGGAAGCGGTCGAGGCAGCCGAGCGGCACCAGTAGCGGTCATAGGCTGCAGGATATGGACCACTACCACGAACGATTCCCGAGCATCCCAGCAGCCGTTCGTCACTCAGCGGCGATATTCGGTGACAAGACGTACCTTGTCGATGGCGAACTCGAGTGGTCATTCACGCAACTCGGCGAATACATGCTGCAGGCGGCCAGGGCATTCATCGCCCTCGGTATCCAGCCGGGCGACAGGGTGGCACTGCTCGGCCCGAATACCGCACTCTGGATCCAGGCGGCCCTCGGCATCCATGCTGCAGGAGGCGTGCTGGTGCCTCTGAACACCCGCTACAAGGGCTCGGAGCTGGCGCACATCCTCAACAAGAGTGGTGCGGCCGCGGTCGTCACGGTCGGGGACTTCCTGGGCATCGATCACGTTGGCATGATGCGGGCAGCTGCCTCGGATGCCCCGGCCCTCGGCCGCATAGTGGTGCTCGATGGCGCTGTCATCCCAGGCACCACCACTTTCACCGACTTCCTCGCCGCAGGCGCTGCAGTGCCTGAGGCCGCGGTCACCGCTCGCATCGACGCGCTCGGGCAACAGGACCTCAGCGACATCCTCTTCACCTCTGGCACGACTGGCGCACCCAAGGGCGTCAGGATCAGGCATGGCCAGTCTGTGCGCATCGTGCACTGGCTCTGCGGCGCGTTCACCGTCAGCGATGTCGACGTGCACGCGATAGTGCCGCCGTTCTTCCATGCCTCCGGTTACAAGGCGGGCTGGCTGGGCGCGATCTTCGCCGGGGCCATGATCGTGCCGGTGCAGACCTTCGACACGGCAGGCCTGTTCGAGATCATCCAGAAGCACAGGGTAAGCGTGCTGTTCGGGCCGCCAACCATGTTCGTCGACATGGTCGCGCATCCAGCGCGAACCAGCTTCGACCTCAGTTCGCTGCGTGCCGCAAACGTCGCGTCGGCCGGTTCGCCGCTGTCGCTCATCCGGGATGTGCATGACGTGCTCGGTTTCGACGTCGTGATCAACGCGTACGGCCAGACCGAGGCGAACGCGCTCATCACCACCTGCAGGGCTGACGACCCGCTCGAGCTCGTCGCCGTCTCCGTCGGTCGCCCGATCGACGATGTCGAGGTGATCGTTGTCGACGACGATGAGCACGAGGTGCCGCCGGGTGAGCCGGGTGAACTGCTCGTGCGCGGCTACAACGTGATGGACGCCTACTGGGACGAGCCAGGCGAGACGGCGAAGACCCTGAGGGCCGACGGATTCCTGCGCACTGGCGACATCGGCACGAAAGATGAGAACGGCTACCTGCGCATCACCGACCGCAAGAAAGACATGTACATCGTCGGCGGCTTCAACGCCTACCCCGCCGAGATCGAAGCGGTGCTCACGAAGCACCCGCAGATACTGCACGCAGCGGTCATCGGTATGCCTGACGAGCGCATGGGCGAGATCGGCTGGGCATACGTCACGACCATGGTCGACGCATCCATCACCGAGCGGGAGGTCATCGACTACTGCCGCGAGAACATGGCCAACTTCAAGGTGCCGCGACGAGTACTGTTCGTCGACGAGCTTCCGCGCAACGCGACCCTCAAGGTGCTGAAGTTCGATCTCAGGCAGCAGGCGAAGGCACTGCTCGAGTCCGAGGCAGCGGCGACCTAGCCGAGCAGCGAGACTGCCCGCGCGATCACGAGCACCAGGATGATGAATCCCGCAAACGCCTGGAGCCCAACGAGCGTTTTCATTCGCGCGGTCAGCGGCATCGCATCCGGTGGGCTAAAGGCCATGGTGTTCGAGGCTGAGAAGTACGCGTAGTCCACGAACCCCGCAGTCCAGTCCGACTTGGCTGACGATCCCTTCGCCACCTCGACGATCGCGTCGTGATCTTCATCCTGTGGGAACCGGATGTCGGCTTCCGGCAGCTCGTCGCGCTTGACGGTCGTGCGCACAACGGGCCCGCCGCGGTCCATCTCCCAGTAGATGAGCGCGTAGACGATCACGTGCGTGATCCAGACCTGGGCTGCCGCGACCAGCAGCGTGCCGTCGGAATCCTTCTTCGCATGCACAAGCAGGATGACCAACTGCACGAGAGCCACGTGATTGGCGACAGCAAGCAGTGTCGTGAGACCGATGGAGAAGCCCCGCGAAAGCTTCGTCTGCGTCTTCATGCGCACCGGGTTGATGACGATCATCGGGATGAGCAGGAGAACACCGACCGCCACCACGCTGTAGCGCAGTATCGGCAGGAACCCGCTTGGCAGCAGGGCATACAACGCGAGCGCGACGATTACCGACCCGACGGCGGGCCAGCGGTGTTCGGTGCGGTCCCGCTCCTGCGCGACTCGAGCCATGGTGGTGCAGCTTTCAGGCGGGATCACCCTGCCAGTGTCGGGTCAGGCGGCAGCGGGCAGTTCGGCGTCGGACGTGCAGGCGTCCACCGCATCGTGCAGGGTGGCGAAGAACTGGGGGGTGTTAGGAGAGGTGAGCTGCGTGAGCTCGTAGAGGCCCGCGATGTGGGTCACGAAACCTACAACGCCGCATCCACTCGTCTCTTCAACCCGACGGTCCGAGACGACCCAGTCGTCGCCGGTGAGCTTCACTATCTCGATCGTTTCCATAGCGTCAAGGCAATCGCATCGGGCGAATTCGCGACAGGTCCTTGAATTTCGGGCAGAGAGGGGTAGGTCTTCCCGAACGCCTGTGCGCGATTATGGTGGAAGCACCAGAGCAGGGGAGGCAGCCGATGCGCACCATGCAGTTCACGTCAGTCAGCGATGTGGCAGTGCGCCTCGAAGCAGTGGGGTACCTCGCCTCGGATGCGATCGCCACGACGATCTTCCTGGCCAGCGAACTCGGCAAGCCGCTGCTCGTCGAGGGCCCGGCGGGGGTCGGCAAGACTGCTCTCGCGCAGGCGGTGGCCGAAGCCACAGGGTCGACCCTCGTGCGCCTGCAGTGCTACGAGGGCGTTGACGAGGCTCGCGCACTCTACGAGTGGAACCACGCCAAGCAGCTTCTGCGCATCACCGCCGCCCGCGATGAGGGCTGGGATGCGACGCGCTCCGACATCTTCAGCGAGGAATACCTGCTTGCGAGACCGCTGCTCACGGCGATCAGGAACACCGAGCCGACAGTGCTGCTGATCGACGAGACCGACAAGGCAGATGTCGAGATCGAGGGCCTGCTGCTCGAGGTGCTCGGTGACTTCCAGATCACCATCCCCGAACTCGGCACGATCACCGCCGTGCAGCGACCATTCGTGGTGCTGACCTCCAACGCCACACGCGAACTCTCTGAGGCACTGCGTCGCAGGTGCCTCTACCTGCATGTCGGGTTCCCCGACGAGCAGCTCGAGCAGCGGATCGTGCGGAGCGCCGTGCCCGAACTCGATGACGCGCTGGCCGCGTCGCTCATCCGGGTGATCGCGGCACTTCGTCGCATGCCACTTCGCAAGGTGCCGTCCGTCTCGGAAACCATCGACTGGGCCCGCACGCTCATCGCCCTCGGAGCGACCACTCTCGACAACGCCGTGATGAAGGAATCGCTCGGCGTGGTGCTGAAGCACCAGGACGACATCGAGAAGGCCAGCAGGCAGCTCGACCTCGACCCAGCGGCCTGACCGATGACGGCCGGCCTGCCAGAACGTCTCGTCGAGTTCGTCGGCGCACTCAGGGCCAACGGTGTGAACTCCGGTACCAGCGAGACCATCGACGCGGCTGACGTGATCGGCATCCTCGGAATGGATGACCGGCCACGACTGAGGGAGGGCCTTTCGGCCGCGCTTGTGCGGCGCGAGGGCCAGCGCGAGGTGTTCGACGCGACCTTCGACATCTACTTTCCGTCGGCAGTCGGTCGGTCGACAGGTTCCATCGGGGCTGGAGACGACATCAGCCTCGACGAGCTGCGGGAGCAGCTGGCGGCGGCCCTGGATGCTTCCGATCGCGACGACCTGCGGCGGCTGGCGGGGGTCGCACTAGACAGGTTCGGGCAGGTGGGCGACGGATCGCAGGCAGGGGGAGTGTGGTCGTCGTACCAGGCGCTCAACAGGGTCGCACCGCAGACCCTCCTTGCCGGGGTGATGAAACGCAAAGGGCTTGCCGCTAACGGCGACGCCGCCGACGGCCGGCCGGTGGACGAGCGTCTCGCCGCAGATGAAACCAGGGAGCTGATCGCGGAGTTCCGATCGATGGTTGCCGCAGAGGCAGTGCGGCGAATGGCCGAGGTGCGGGGCCGCGAGCGCATGGCCAAATACACGGTGCCGAAGCGTGCTGAGCAGGTGGAGTTTTTGACCGCGAACGCACTGCAGCTCGAGCAGTTACGGCGCACGGTGAGACCGCTGGCACGGCGGCTCGCCACCCGTCTCGCGGCGAAGCGCCGTCGACGCAATCGCGGGCGCATCGATGTGCGCAAGACGATAAGGCGGTCGATGTCGACGGGCGGGGTCCCGATGCGCCCGGCATTCGAGAAGCCGCGCCCGACGAGGCCAGAACTGGTTCTGCTCTGCGACGTGTCGGGATCGGTCTCCGCATTCTCGAACTTCACGATGCTGCTCGTGCAGGCGATGAAGGGCGAGTTCAGCCGTATCCGGGTATTCGCATTCGTGAACGCCATGGCGGAGGTCACCCACCTCATCGACGATGATTCGACGGATCTCGCGGCAAGAATCGTGCAGGAGGCCGAGGTGGCGCGCTGGCACGGCAGCAGCGACTACGGGCAGTCGTTCGCCGGCTTCGTGGCCGATCACCTGCACGCGGTCACCAGCCGCACCTCGGTGCTCGTGCTCGGCGACGCACGCAACAACTACGGCGAACCGCGGCTGGATGCATTCAGGCAGCTGGCCGCACGATCGCGCCGCACGTTCTGGCTGAACCCGGAGCGTGTGTCGTCGTGGGGAATCGGTGACTCGGTTGCCATCGAATACGGCACCATCGCCGAGATGCACGAGTGCCGCACAGTCGAGCAGCTCAGCCACTTCATCTCGCGGCTGCTGCCCGTCTGAGGGCTGGAAGTCGGAGTCAGCAGGTCGTCTGCTGGGGTCGCCCGGCCAGGGCGTCGTCGAAGAAGGTCATGAGCTGCCGCACTGCCCTCAGGGCGATGAGGCCGTGCCCGGTTTTGGCAAAGCGCAGGAAGGTCACCTGCGAGCCGATCGAGCACTCGCCGTCGACGAATTGCGCGGTTGATGCTGGTCGCACGAGGGTGTCGATGTCACCCTGGGCGACGAAAAGAGGCATCTCGAGCCGGGTCGACCCTGGAGTGTTCTCGGCCAGCAGGCTCGCCCACGGCTCGGTCTTCGTCGGGTCTGAGGCGAGGAAGTCGCCGATGAGTGGGCGTGCGATCGTGTGAAGCTGCGCCTGCTGGCCGAACAGGCAGAGCTTCGCCATCGTCGGGGTTGCGGCAGCCGCCGCGGGAGTCAGGATCGTGTCGAGCCGGGCATCCGCGACCGTCGGCCCATAGGTGGTGGCGAATGCATCGAAGGCGTACGACCCGATCGTCACCCCGGAGACATCGTTGATGTCATCACCCAGCAGCACCGCCAGGTCGATGGCAGGCGCTGCGACAGCTGCGGCCACCACGGTGAGGTCAGGCGCGTATGACCCGGCGTCCTGGGCGGCGAAGAGCACTGCCTGGCCGCCCTGCGAGTGCCCCCACAGCAGCACCTTCGTGCTGGTGCTTGTGTCGATCGAATGTGCAGCGCGAGCCGCATCGAGCACGCTGTTACCGGCGGTCTTGCCGATCAGGTAAGCGTTCGGTCCTGCTGCCCCCATTCCCGGATAATCAGTCGCTACGACCGCAAAACCGGCCTTCAGCATTGCATCCATCCCCTCGATGAGGTCGAAGGGGTCGATGCCGACCGAGGGCGCGCACCGAGCGGCAGCTCCCGTAGTCGGATGCGCCCATGACACGATCGTGCGGCCGCCTTCCGGCGTCGGTCCCATCGGCGTGATGAGAGTGCCTGAGACGATCTCGTCGGCCCCGAACAGGTCGGTCGAGTGGTACATGATGCGCCACGCCGTCGTGCCGATCGGCACGCTGTAGATGCGCTGGGTTCGCACCACGGTGCCGGGCTTACCCTTTGGCAACGGGTCGGGCAGGCTGTAGAAGGCGGCGGCGGTCGACTCCTCGATGGCGCCGACTATGGCGCGCCGGGCATCCTGCTGGATCGTGACGACACTGGCTGCGAGCGCGAGCGTGACAACAGCTGCGACCACGAGTGTGCGCCGGTTCGACCACTCAGCCATGCCGCCCCCGATCGTCCTTCGACGAACTCTATCGGGGGCGGCATCTCCGTCACGGAGTTGGCATTCCGCCGTTCACGTTGAGGGTCTCCCCGATGACGTAACTCGACTCCGGTGAAGCGAGAAACACGTAGGCCGGTGCGAGCTCGGCAGGCTGCCCGACGCGCCCGAGAGGCGTCTGCTGGCCGAGCTCCGGCAGGGCCTCCGGTGGCTGGCCGCCCGACGCCTGCAGGGCTGTCCAGATCGGGCCAGGTGCAACCGCATTGACCCTGATGCCCTTCGGGGCGAGCTGCTGCGAAAGCGCGGTCGTGAAACTATTGATCGCCGCCTTCGTCGGGGCGTAATCCACGAGGGTCGGCGAACCCATATAGGCCTGGATGGAGGTGGTGTTGATGATGGTCGACCCCGGCTTCAGGTGCCTGAGCGCGGCCTTCGTGATCCAGAACATCGCGTAGACGTTGGTGCGCATGGTGTCATCGAACTGCTGGTCGTCGAGGTCCTCGAGACTCTCGACCGACTGCTGCTTACCCGCATTGTTGACCAGGATGTCGAGGCCGCCGAGTTGGCGCACGGTGCTCTCGACGAGCTCGCGGCAATACGCCGCATCCTTCACGTCACCCGGGATCGCGACTGCCGTTCGGCCAGCGGCCTCTATGAGGTCGACTATGCGCCGGGCATCTGTTTCTTCTTCTGGCAGGTAGGAGATCGCGACATCCGCCCCCTCCCTGGCGAACGCGATGGCTACCGCCGCACCTATGCCGGAGTCGCCACCGGTGATGAGTGCCCTGCGGCCCTCGAGTCTGCCGCTGCCACGATAGGTCTCGTCGCCAAGCACCGGCTTCGGAGTCATCTCAGCCTCGGTGCCTGGGGCCTCGAGGTCGAGCGGTGGAAGGGTGGTCGCCGGGTATCGGGTTACCGGGTTGTCGAAGGTGTACTGGTCTGTCATGCGGGGCACCGTACGCCAGCTGTCGTGACGGTCTAGGGGTTGCGCCTGCGTTTGGCTATGCCGGCCCTGCGGATGCGGCGACCGTCGACAACCGCCTTCCGCTGCTTGCCGGCGTTGCGTTCACTCACCCTGGTATCGCGCGGTGGCAGCTGGATGTGACGCTCGGCAGCGATGCCCGCCTCCAGCTCCCGTGCCCGCTCCACCTGCGCGTCGAACTCGGCGCCGAACAGCAGCGTGAGGTTGGCGATCCAGAGCCAGAGCAGCACGATGATGACGCCAGCGAACGAACGGTAGGTCTTGTCGAAGTTCGCAAAATTCTTCACGTACAGCGCGAACAGCAGCGAGACACCGACGAGCACTGTGACCGCGGCGAAGGCTCC
>JAODLU010000018.1 GCA_025464125.1 Microbacteriaceae bacterium
GGCCCGACCGACGTGCTCAGCTTTCCGATGGACGAACTGCGACCAGGCACAGAAGAGGCAATGACTCCCGCCGGCCTGCTTGGCGACATCGTGCTTTGCCCGCCGGTTGCGATCGCGCAGGCGGAGACAGCCGGTCACAGCCCACTCGAAGAGATGCTGATGCTGACTACCCACGGCATCCTTCACCTTCTGGGCTTCGATCACGCGGAACCCGAAGACGAGAAGGAGATGTTCAGCCTGCAGCGCGACATTCTCGTCGGCTTCTCGCTAGCCGAACGAAAAAAGTAAGCAGATGATGATCGCCATCTTCATCAGCGTGGCAGTGCTGCTGGTGATCTTCGGCGGCCTGCTCGCAGCGACCGACGCCGCGCTGAGTGTCCTCTCCAGGGCAGACCTTCTCGAGATAGCCAAAGAGTCACGCGCAAAGGCTTCGCTCAGGGCCATCGCCGCGGATGTCGGCGCCCACGTCAACGCCATCAACTTCATGCGCGTGGTCGCAGAGACCACCGCGGCTGTTCTCGTAACCCTCTCGTTCGCCTACGTTTTCGCCCAGTGGTGGTGGGCGCTTCTCGTCTCGGTTGTGATCATGACAATCGTGTCGTTCGTGCTTGTCGGCTCGAGTCCACGCAGCGTCGGCAGGGTGCATGCGCGGTCGATCGCGCGTTTCAGCGCCTGGGTCGTGCACGCGATAAGGCTGGGCCTCGGGCCGGTAGCCGCAGCCCTCGTTGCGATCGGCAATCGCGTCACGCCAGGGCGCACCGCGACCTTCTCGTCTGAAGAGCAGTTGCTCAGCATGGTCGACGAGGCCACGGCTCTCGACGTGCTCGAAGAAGACGACCGCGAGCTCATCCACTCCATCTTCGAATTCAACGACACCGTTGTGCGCGAGGTGATGATCCCGCGCACCGACATGGTGACTATCGATGGCGACGAGAGCGTCGGGGCCGCGATGGGACTGTTCCTGAGCAAGGGTGTCTCCCGCATGCCCGTGATCGGCGAAAACGTCGACGAGGTGCTGGGCATTTTGTACCTGCGGGATGTCGCCCGGCTGAGCTACGAACGCCCGAAGGAACTCGACGGCGTCACCGTCGACACCCTCGTGCGCAAAGTGATGTTCGTGCCCGAATCGAAGAAAGCTGACGAGACGCTTCGCCAGATGCAGCTCGAGTCGAACCACCTCGCCATGGTGGTCGTCGAGTACGGCGGCATCGCGGGCCTTGTCAGCCTTGAAGACCTCATCGAAGAACTGGTCGGCGACATCTCCGACGAGTACGACCGGGCGGTCGTCGAGATCGAAAAGCTGGATGGCGGGCGATATCGTGTCAACGCGCGACTTCCGATCGACGAGCTGGGGGAGCTGTTCCAGATCGAACTCGATGACGACGACGTCGACTCGGTCGGCGGACTTCTCGCCAAAGTGCTCGGTCGACTGCCGTCGCCGGGTTCCAGCGCCACGTACTCTGGACTCATCCTGACCGCCGAGCGCACAGAGGGCCGTCGAAAGCGGCTCAGCACCGTGCTGGTCGAGCGCGATCAGGCACTCATGGATGCGCAGGCCGCGTTCGGCCAATCACAGGAGAACGATGACTGAACCCTCGCCGGCTGGGCCAACAGGTGTAGAGCCGCAGTTCCGTGCGGGATTCGTGTCGTTCGTGGGGCGACCCAACGTCGGCAAGTCCACGCTGACCAATGCGCTGGTCGGCGAGAAGGTCGCGATCACATCGTCGAAACCGCAGACCACCCGCCGCGCCATCCGGGGCATCTCGCACCAGAAGAACGGCCAGCTCATCCTGGTGGACACGCCTGGCATGCACCGACCGCGCACGCTGCTCGGCGAGCGGCTCAACAGCAACGTGCAGACCACCCTCGGAGACGTCGACGTGGTGGGGTTCTGCATGCCGGCCAACGAAAAGATCGGGCCGGGCGACAGGTACATCAACGAGCAACTGGACTCATTCCCGCGTGCGAAGAAGGTGGCAATCGTCACGAAGATCGATGCGACCTCACGGCCCCAGGTGGCTGCCCAACTGCTCGCGGTCTCTGAGCTGCGCGACTGGGAGGCCATCATTCCGGTCTCAGCGACCAGTCGCATCCAGCTCGACACGCTCGCAACCGAACTCATCAGGCTGCTGCCCATCTCCGAAGCGCTGTATCCCGCTGACGCGGTCACCGAAGAGACGCTCGAATCCCGCATCAGCGAGCTCATCCGCGAGGCGGTTCTCGAGGGCGTCGAAGACGAACTGCCACACTCCATCGCTGTCACGATCGACGACATCGTGGAGCGCGACGATAAGGACCTGGTTGAGATCTACGCGAACCTGTTCGTCGAACGCGACAGCCAGAAGGGCATCATCATCGGCCACCAGGGCTCCAGGCTTGCGGATGTCGGCGCTCGCGCCCGCGCCCAGATCGAGCCACTCGTGGGGCAGCAGGTGTTCCTCTCACTGCGAGTTAAGGTTGCCAAGGACTGGCAGCGCGACCCGAAGCAGCTCGGCCGTCTCGGCTTCTAATACCTCTCTGGATTGATGTGGTGACCTCGGTCGCCGCATACCGTTGGAGCATGTTCCGCACGCTTCGTTCGTACCAGCTCACCGTCGACCTCGTGGTCGCTGCACTGTTTTTGTGCGCGCCGCTGCTGTCGATCATGGGTGGCTTCAATACTCGCGACGACCTCGTCGTGCTGGCGTTGATGGCTGGTGGGCTCGCAGTGCGCCGGGTGAGCCCGGGCCTGGCGCTGGTCATCGTGTGGGTCGGTGCGCTGGCGCAAATGCTGCTGCACGCGACGACACCGGCATTCGCAGACATCGCCATCCTGGCCGTGCTCTACTGCGCGGCAAACTATGGCGGCTCACTTGTCCGCTGGGCGGGCCTCGCGTCAGCCGTGCTTGGGGCGATAGTCGCCACCCTCTACCTGCTGCTTGGCGAGTTCTTCGGCAATGGGCTTGGGCTTTCTGAACTGGTGCACTCCGGCCTGCTTGTCGGGCTCGGCAGCCTGGCGACTCTCGGGCTTTCCTGGACGGTCGGGTTCCTCGTTCGCACGGCAAGGCGAGCAGGCAGGAGTCGACGCGCGCAGGCCGTCGCCGAGCGTGATGTGATCGTCGAGCAGGAGCGCAACCGCATCGCGCGGGATATGCATGACGTCGTGGCTCACTCCCTTGCGGTGGTGATCGCCCAGGCCGATGGTGCACGCTACGCACAGGCAAAGGAGCCTGCCGCGGTGGAAACTGCTCTCAGCACGATCTCGGCGACCGCAAGGGAAGCTCTCGGCGACGTGCGCGTGCTGCTGTCCCAGTTGCGCCACAGCGAAAGTGAGGCGCCCCAGCCGATTCTCGCCGACCTCGACACGTTGATTCCTCAGTTCGCAGACTCCGGCCTCACCGTCGCGCGCAGCGAAACGGGTTCGCCGTGGCAACCGGGTGGCGGGCAGCAACTCGCCCTGTATCGCATCGCCCAGGAAGCCCTGACGAATGCACTCAGGCACGGTGACACGGGCCAGGAAACCCAGCTGGAGCTGGCCTGGGCCGCGTCCAGCGTGACACTCACCGTTTCGAGCGCGCTAGGGTCAGCTGCCGACAATCCTGCAGGCCACGGGCTTGCCGGCATCCGCGAACGCGCAACCCTTGCCGGTGGCACCGTGGAGATCGGCCAGGCCGGCGACCGCTGGCGAGTGATCGCCACGATCCCGGCGGCCACAGCATGATCCGTGTTGCTATGGTCGACGACCAGTCGCTGTTTCGTGCTGGCATCCGCATGCTTGTGGACTCGCAGCGCGACCTTGCCTTCGTGGGCGAAGCCGGCGACGGCAGCGAGGCCGTTGCCATGGTCACGGCCAGTCGTGCTCAGGTCGTTCTCATGGACATCCGGATGCCCGTGCTCGACGGCATAGCCGCAACCGCCGCAATCCTCGCCGACTCCGACACTCGCCGGGTCGCCCCACCCCGCATCATCGTGCTCACCACCTTCGACCTGGATGAGGCAGCGACACGCGCAATCCGGGTCGGCGCCAGCGGCTTCCTGCTGAAGGATGCTGACCCCGAGTTCCTGCTCGCCGCGATTCGCAC
>JAODLU010000019.1 GCA_025464125.1 Microbacteriaceae bacterium
GAACCCGAGCGTCATGCTCGCGGCCGGTCTGCTCGCTCGCAACGCCGTCCAGAAGGGGCTCACCTCGAAGCCCTGGGTGAAGACCACGATGGCGCCCGGATCGAAGGTCGTCACCGACTACTACGCCAAGGCCGGCCTCACGGACGACCTCGAGGCCCTCGGCTTCTACACGGTCGGCTACGGCTGCACGGTCTGCATCGGCAACACCGGCCCGCTGATCGACGAGGTGACGGCGGCCATCAACCAGAACGACCTGGCCGTCACCGCGGTCCTCTCTGGTAACCGCAACTTCGAGGGTCGCATCAGCCCCGACGTAAAGATGAACTACCTGGCGAGCCCACCGCTCGTGATCGCGTACGCCCTTGCCGGCTCGATGAACTTCGACTTCGAGAAGGACTCGCTCGGCACCGGCAGCGATGGCAACGAGGTCTACCTCAAAGACATCTGGCCAGACTCTGCCGAGGTGCAGAAGACGATCGACTCGTCGATCGACACCGCGATGTTCACGAAGGAGTACGGCGAGGTGTTCGACGGTGACGAGCGCTGGCGTTCACTTCCGACGCCCGACTCCGAAGTCTTCGAGTGGGATCCCAAGTCCACCTATGTCCGCAAGCCCCCGTACTTCGACGGCATGACACTAGAGACGACTCCCGTCGCCAACATCTCCAAAGCGCGCGTGCTCGCGAAGCTCGGCGATTCCGTGACGACCGACCACATCAGCCCTGCCGGAAACATCAAGGCAGACAGCCCCGCCGGCAAGTACCTGCAGGAGCACGGTGTCGAGCGCAATGACTTCAACTCATACGGTTCGCGTCGAGGCAACCATGAGGTCATGATTCGCGGAACCTTCGCGAACATCCGCCTGCGCAACCAGCTGCTCGACGGCGTCGAGGGTGGTTACACCCGAGACTTCACCAAGCCGGATGCCCCGCAGTCGTTCATCTATGACGCGAGTGAGAACTACCAGGCAGCAGGCACGCCGCTCGTGATCCTCGGCGGCAAGGAATACGGATCGGGTTCGAGCCGTGACTGGGCCGCCAAGGGGACGAGTCTCCTCGGCGTCAAGGCGGTCATCGTGGAGAGCTTCGAACGCATCCACCGGTCCAACCTCATCGGCATGGGTGTGGTGCCCCTGCAGTTCCCGGCTGGCGAGACCTGGGCATCCCTCGGGCTCGACGGAACAGAGGTCATCTCGATCACTGGTCTCGATGAGCTCAACGAGGGTCGTACCCCGAAGACGCTGCACGTGGTTGCCGAACCGAGCGAACATTCGCCCGCTGGCAAGGCGACGATCGAGTTCGACGCGGTAGTGCGCATCGACACCCCCGGCGAGGCTGACTACTACCGCAATGGCGGAATCCTGCAGTACGTCTTGCGCAGCCTGGTAACCGCCTAAGCGGGCCAGGTCCACTGAGTTCCCGGCGTCGTGCGGTCACCGCGCGGGGCCGGGAATCTTTCCGAAACGGGAGCGTAGGCTGGTTTCATGTCGTTGCTCGAGGGGATCCATGGCCCGCGCGACCTGGATGCGCTCAGCCAGGACCAGCTCACCCAGCTTGCGCAGGAGATCCGCGACTTTCTCGTAAGCGAGGTTTCCAAAACCGGCGGTCACCTCGGGCCGAATCTCGGCGTCGTCGAGTTGACCATGGCCGTTCACAGGGTCTTCGATTCGCCCCATGACGCCATCGTGTTCGACACCGGTCACCAGTCCTATGTGCACAAGCTGCTCACCGGCAGGCAGGATTTCAGTCACCTGCGTGAGCGCGGCGGTCTCGCGGGCTACCCTCAGCGATCCGAGTCGGTTCACGACATCGTCGAGAGTTCGCACGCGTCGAGTTCGTTGAGCTGGGCTGACGGCATCTCCCGCGCGTTCGAGATGACAGGCCAGAAGGATCGTCACGTCGTCGCGATCGTCGGCGACGGCGCGCTGACCGGCGGTATGACATGGGAGGCGCTTAACAACATCAGCGACGACAATCGTCGCAAGCTCGTGATCGTCGTCAATGACAACGGCCGTTCCTACGCGCCGACCATCGGGGGTATGGCCCGCTTTCTCAGCGACGTGCGCACCCGCCGGTCGTACCGCAGCCTGTACGACGCGAGCAGGCGGGTGTTCGGCATTTTCGGTCCGCCCGGTCGCGCGCTGTATCGGGGCCTGCGCGGAGGCATGCACGGGTTCCTCAGTCGTTTCACCAACAATGAGGCGTTGTATTCCAACCTGGACATCAAGTACATCGGGCCGGTACACGGGCACGACGAACATGCTGTCGAGGCCGCGCTCCGCCAGGCCAAAAACTATGGTGCGCCGGTGATCGTGCATGTGATCACCCAGAAAGGTAAGGGATACGAGCCGGCAGTGCTCGACCTCGCTGACCAGTTCCACGCGGTGGGACATATCGATCCAGAGACCGGCGAGCCCATCGGCGGATCCGACCAGAAGTCCTGGACTTCGGTGTTTTCCGAAGAAATCGTGAAGCTCGCCGATGTTGATCCGACAATCGTTGGCATAACCGCAGCCATGCTCATCCCGACCGGCCTGCACAAGCTGGCGGCCAAGTACCCGCACCGCGTGCTCGATGTGGGAATCGCCGAGCAGCACGCGGTTACCTCTGCTGCTGGGCTTGCTTTCGGTGGCCTGCATCCAGTGGTCGCGTTGTACGCAACTTTCATCAACCGCGCGTTCGACCAGGTGCTGATGGATGTCGCCCTTCACAAGGCCGGCGTCACTTTCGTGCTTGACCGCGCGGGTGTTACCGGCCCAGACGGACCGAGCCACCACGGAATGTGGGACCTCGCAATCCTGCAGGTGGTCCCGCACATCCGGCTGAGTGCCCCGCGTGACGCCACGCGGCTGCGCGAGGAGCTGGGAGAGGCGGTCGCAGTGCAGGATGCGCCAACGGTCGTTCGTTTCTCCAAGGGCTCAGTGGGCAACGAGATCGATGCGGTGAGACGAACCCCTGACGGCGTTGACGTGCTGCGCGAG
>JAODLU010000045.1 GCA_025464125.1 Microbacteriaceae bacterium
CTTCCCACGGTCGCGGCCGCCTGCTTCCGCGCGGGGTCCTGCCGGTGCTGCCGCTGTACCTCGGAATCGGACTCGTCTTCGCGGCTGTCGATGTGTCGGCTGTTGCCGTGGCGAAAAGCATCGATGCTCCGGTGCTCGCCGGCCTGCTGGTCGCAGGTTTCGCCGCAGGCAGCGTGGTCGGCGGCCTGCTGTTCGGTCCGATCAGCGCTCACTGGGCACCGGCCAGGCGCGTGCTGGCCGCCGGGCTTGCGTTCGCGGTGGTGGTTCCATTCCTGCTGCTGCCAACCGTGACCCCAGTGCTCGCCATCGTGATGTTCGCGGCCGGACTCGTGACCGCGCCAGTGCTGATCGCCTCGAGCTCGTTCATCGAATCGAGCACCGAGCGGCATCGCCTCACCGAGGCGTTGACCTGGCCGTCGATCGGCCTGTCCGCCGGGGTGACGGTCGGGGCCACACTGGCCGGCATCCGAATCGACGCGGATGGCCCGTACTCAGGCTTCCTGCTCGCAGCAGTCGGCGCGGCAGTCGTCGGTGTTGGCGCGATCGTCGGGGCGCTGCTGCGTCGCACGAAGGCACGGCGAGCCGCAGCTTAACGAGAGATCGGAGTCGCACCACCCGAAGGTGCGACTCCGATCGTTACTCACCCGGCTGGATCAGGCCACCGGGTGCTTGCGGCGGTATCCCTCCCGCAGCAGGTAGGCGCCGATCACCATGAGAGCGATGATCAGGGCCACAACGGTGGCGATTCCAACACCCGTGTAGGCGAGGATGCCCGAGCTGGACGCCGTCGGCGTGCTCGAGTCGCCAGGGGTGCCGGGGTTGTCACCGGTTCCCGGAGGGTTGGTCGTCGGCGGGTTTGTCGGGTCTGTCGGCCCACCCGGGTCGACGATCACGGCTACCTGCGGTCCGACCGTCGCCTGCGCCAGGTTCAGCGTGGCGAGCGAACTTGCTCCGACATCCTGCAGCACCGTGACGCGTACAGCGGTCTCAGTGAAGAGCGTGCCAGAGGCGACTGCCATACCAGCGGTGCTGGCCATGGTCGTCTCCTTGATGTTGAGCTTCACCGAGATGATGTTCTTCAGCACCTGGGCGATCGTGTTGTCTGCCGGACCGGTAAGTGCAGTCACCGCAGGATTCACGAGCGTCGTGTTCAGGTTCGCAACCAGGTCACTGATTGCGCTGTCGCTGTCGAACAGCGTGTCCTGAAGTACCCCGCCCATGCCCCCGAGGATCGCCTTCACGTCCAGGTTGGCATTCACGGTTCCACCGAGCAGCGACGCGGTGGCCGTTGCCTGGGCTGCTGTTCCGCCGAGCACCTGGGCGACGGTGCCGTGCACATGCACGTCAGCCTTCGACTCCAGGGTTTTGCCGAGGATCGCCGGGATGCCCGGGATCGCCGGGATGCCTGGTGTGCCGTTCGACGGGGTGCAGAGGTGGAGGATGTCCAGCACGCCACAGATGATCTTCGGCAGACCGGGCACTGCAGGCACACCGGGCACCGCTGGGGTGTCGGCTGTCTTGCTCAGCGCGGTGACCGAAACGTCGAGGTCGACCTTCGCGTTCTGCAGGGCGACGGTGACCTTGTTCTTGACCTGGTCGGCGAGGCTGGCAACCTGGCTGGTGATGGCATTCAGGATCTCGTTGATCACGGCATCCGACAGCACCTCCGTGCCAGCAGGCTTGCTGTTGAGCGAACCGCCGGCCAGCTTCTCCAGGTCGACCGATACCGCGCCGGTCTGGAGGTTGATCGTGATTCCGGGCGTCGTGTAGATGCCCGTCAGCAGCGGGGTCACCGGAGCGTTCAGGTCAGCTGTCACATTTGCGGTGACGGATGCCGAACCGCCAGCCAGGCTCAGCACCGGGTTGAGGTTCACGAGAACGTTGTTGACAGACTTGCTGAGGCTGCCGGTCGGACCGGAGAGCGAGTTCAGCGAGCCGGTGACGGAGTCGAGCGACTGGCCGACCTTGCCACTCAGGTTCGCGAGAGCTGGGCTCGTGAAGTTCAGCTTGAGTCCGGCGAGCGTGTACTTGCCGGATACGGCGTCAACGCTGCCGTTGGCCTGGGCCGCGACTGCCTCAACCTGCAGGCGAAGATCGCTGATTACCGAAGCGAACCGGTTTGCCAGCAGACCGTCGAGGTCCACGTTGAGTGAGCCGTTGCCGCCGTTGCCCTCAGCACCGACTCCGATGGCGCCGTCATTCGACACAGCGCCACTCGCGCCGAGTGAGCTGCCGTCGGACTTCGCCTGTGCGTACTGGGTGAGTGCGCCAGCATCGATGATGTCGCCGAGGTTGAGTTGCACGCCGCCTGGCACGTCGAGCTTGATCGCCTGGAGGATGGCCGCAGACAGCGGGTCCTTCTCCTCTTTGGTTCCGGTCGAGCCATCGTTGCGGGCCTCGGCGGAGTTGAGCTTGGCGATCTTGTCGAGGTTGATACCGGCGATGGTTCCTGAAAGGAACTTGCCTTCGGCGTATGACCCCGTCTTGGTCGTCACGCTTGAGGCGTTCGCCGCGACTGGCATGACAGCCATGAATGAGGTTCCGAGGGCGAGCGCGGTGACAAAACCACCGACGCGCCTGAGGATGACTGGCCTGGATGTGTGCCCTGAGTGCTGTCCAGCACGAGGACTTTCTGTATTAAGCACGACTGGTACCTTCCTGATTCCTTGGGTTAAGGAGCAGGAAGCTGGGGAACTGCGGTGTTCGCACAACTCGGGTTTTGCGACGAAAACGCTGCCTGATCTCAGCTTCGCTACGTCCAACAGTGAGGGGCCCCGCCCTCGGGTCTTGCTATGTAGTTGTGGGCTGTACAGCCGCCCAACGGGATGTCATGCGAGTTGTTTCTGAGGCCTTCGGTCTCGCACTTCGTCCTGTTACATGGAGAGAGCACGTCGGCGCGTGATTATGACGGTCGCGAGCAAAACTTTTTTTCTGGGGTCCGCCGGCCCGTGTTTGCTGGCTTTGCGACGCCTCCGAAGGTGACCTACACTGGCCTGAGGTAGTTGAAATCTGCCATGCTTTTGCATGCCCTTTTTCAGCCCATAGGGCGGTGGCTCAATTGGTAGAGCAGCGGTCTCCAAAACCGCAGGTTGCAGGTTCAAGTCCTGTCCGCCCTGCAGTCCCCGGTGTCACCGACGTGGCACGAGGCAAATTCCGGAAGGTAATAACACGTGGCGAGAAAAGTGGTCGACGAGCCTAGCGAGGACGTCGTAGCGACTGCCAAGACAGATCGCGGCAACAGCCGCGGGCCGTTCGGCAGGTTCGCCCTGTTCATCAGGCAGGTCATCAACGAGCTGAGAAAAGTCGTTACCCCGACCCGCAAAGAGCTCATCAGCTACACGGGCGTCGTGCTCGTGTTCGTTGTCATCATGATGGCGCTCGTCTACGGCCTCGACTTCGTCTTCGCGTTCGTCGTGCAATACGTATTCGGCAACGGCGCGGGTTCCTAGCCTTTCCGAACTGTCACACCGGGACCGTCACACCAGAAGCGTGGCTCCCCACAATCGTGGTCGACGCAGTGCGTCGGCACCCCAAGAAATGGAATGAGATTCAGTGTCTGGAACAGAGCGCGACGATATCGACCTCGCGACCGCCGCAGAGCAGTCCTCAGAGGAGGACGAGGCGCAGGAAGGCAACGAGCTGGCCGCTGACGAAGCGTCAGTCATCTCAGCCGAGACCTCCGCCCTTCACCTCGTGGACGAGAACGACGATGACGACATCGACGATGTCGAAATGGACCTGAACGCGGCGCTTGACGCCGTAGAGGGCGCTGTCGACCCAGAGGCTGACGCGATCGTCAACGACGCGCTCGACATCGACTCCCCGGAGGAGGCAGAGGCTGCAGCAGACGCCGCCGAAGACGAGGAGACGTTCGACGTCGGTGGCGAGACCCCGGAGGTCGTTCCGTTCGACGATGCCCTCGAGGCAGAGATCGAGTCAGAGCTGGCCGAGCAGGCGGCTGTGGACGAAGCCGGCACCGCCGGCACTGGTGCTGCTGAAGGCGATGAGGCAGAAGAGGTCGAGATCGACCCGTACGCCGAATTCCGCCAGGAACTGAAGTACGCGCCGGGCAAGTGGTACGTCATCCACTCCTATGCGGGCTTCGAGAAGCGCGTCAAGCAGAACATCGAGAACCGCAAGGTGTCGATGACCATGGAGGACTACGTCTTCCAGGTCGAGGTGCCGATGGAAGATGTCGTCGAGATCAAGAACGGCCAGCGCAAGCTCGTCAACCGCGTTCGCATTCCGGGCTACGTGCTCGTGCGCATGGACCTCAACGAAGACAGCTGGTCGGTGGTTCGCCACACTCCAGGTGTCACCGGATTCGTGGGCAACTCCCACAACCCGACGCCGCTTCGCTTCGAGGAGGCCTTCAACATGCTGAAGAGCCTCGTGCAGATCGTCGAAGCACCGGTCAAGGCCGGCGCCAAGGGCGGCAAGACCCAGGCTCGCTCGATTCCGCAGGAAGTGGACTTCGAGATCGGCGAGACCATCACGATCAAGGAAGGCTCGTTCGCGGGCCTGCCGGGTTCGATCAGCGAGATCAAGGCGGAGAGCGGAAAGCTCATCGTGCTCGTCTCGCTCTTCGAGCGTGAGACGCCGGTCGAGCTGTCGTTCGACCAGGTGACGAAGCTCTAACTTTCAGCTAGACTCCCGAGGTTGTAAAAAAACACCGCTTTCCACACGGATTGCGGGAGCGTCACCCCCTGGGTGGCACGAGAAAAGGAAAATAATGGCAGCGAAAAAGAAGGTCACGGGTCTGATCAAGCTTCAGATCCAGGCCGGCGCCGCGAACCCAGCACCGCCCATCGGGCCTGCGCTCGGCCAGCACGGCGTCAACATCATGGAGTTCTGCAAGGCATACAACGCGGCGACCGAGTCGCAGCGTGGCAACGTCATTCCGGTTGAGATCACCGTCTACGAGGACCGCTCGTTCACGTTCATCCTGAAGACCCCGCCGGCCGCAGAGCTCATCAAAAAGGCGGCTGGAGTCGCCAAGGGTTCAGGCACCCCGCACACTTCCAAGGTCGGCAGGCTCTCACGCGAGCAGCTTCGTTCGATCGCCGAGCAGAAGATGGTCGACCTCAACGCCAACGACGTCGAGGCTGCAGAGAAGATCATCGCGGGCACCGCTCGCTCCATGGGAATCACGGTGGACGCATAATGGCCAAGAAATCGAAGGCGTATCTCGCCGCAGCAGCCCTCCTCGAAGAGGGCAAGGTCTACACCGCCAACGAGGCTGTCGGTCTCGCCCGCGAGACCGGTTCCAAGAAGTTCAACTCGACCGTCGAGGTCGCGCTGAAGCTTGGTGTCGACCCGCGCAAGGCTGACCAGATGGTGCGTGGCACCGTCATCCTTCCCCACGGCACCGGCAAGACCGCCCGCGTCATCGTGTTCGCAACAGGCCCCGCAGCGGAGGCCGCAATCGCGGCAGGCGCCGACGAGGTCGGTGGCGACGAGCTCATCGAGAAGGTCGCAGCTGGTTACACCAACTTCGACTCGGCTGTCTCGACCCCTGAGCTCATGGGCAAGGTCGGCCGTCTCGGAAAGGTGCTCGGCCCGCGTGGCCTCATGCCGAACCCGAAGACCGGAACCGTCACGCCAGACGTGGCCAAGGCCGTCAACGAGATCAAGGGCGGAAAGATCGAGTTCCGCGTCGACAAGCACTCCAACGTTCACTTCATCGTGGGCAAGGCGGCATTCACCGCCGAGCAGCTCGAGGAGAACATCAAGGCTGCTCTCGACGAGATCAACCGTTCAAAGCCCAGCTCTGCTAAGGGCCGCTACATCCAGAAGGGCACAGTCACGACCACCTTCGGTCCTGGCATCCCGCTGGACATCAACGCGATCTAACACTCGTTCGCACACAAAGGGGTCCGCTTCGGCGGGCCCCTTTGTCGCATCCGGAAGGTTCAGATGAGCATCACGGTCCGACAGGCGGTCGCAGCCGATGCCGAAGCCCTGCACGGGGTCGCGGTGGCGACGTTCGCACTCGCGTGCCCTCCCGGCACAACGCAGGCAGCCATCGATGCATTCATCGCCTCCGTGCTTTCCATCGACAGGTTCGACGAATATCTCGCCGACAGCACTCGTGAGCTTTTCGTCGCGGTCGCAGACGGCACCGATGGCGAATTCGCCGGCTACACGATGCTCGTCTACGGCGAACCAGCCGACGCGGATGTCGCGGCAACCCTCAGCACGCGCCCCACAGTCGAGCTCAGCAAATGTTACGTACTCCCGTCAGGCCACGGGCAGGGAATTGCCGCCTCGCTCCTGGCGGCGACCCTCGAGTCGGCGCGGGCGCGGGGAGCTGCTGCGGCCTGGCTCGGTGTCAACCAGCACAATGCCCGCGCCAACCGGTTCTACGAGAAGAACGGGTTCGTGCAGGTCGGCACCAAGCACTTCCTGGTGGGAAGCGAGCTGCACGACGACTTCACCCGGGAGCTCGTGTTCGCGCGCTGATGCGTTCGCGCGGGCCGAGGGGCAGGAATCTGCTGCTCCTGCGGCTCGCAAAGAGCAGAAGTCTGCCCCTCGGCGACCTCAGCCGCGTGGGGGTCGGGCGACCCGAGCGGTCAGACGAACTCAGCCGCGGGTCGGGCGACCCGAGCGGTCAGACGAACTCGGCGACCCTCAGCACGATCTTGCCGCGGGTATGCCCGCTCTCGATCGCAGTGTGCGCCTTGGCCGCCTCTGCGAGCTCGAAGATGGTGTCGACGGTGACGCGCACGTCGCCGGAGTCGAGCAGGCGGGCGATGATCGCGAGCGTCGCGCCATCCGGTGAAACCTTGTAGCTGGTGCCTCGCACCCCCGCCGCCGCCGCGTCGTCAGCGAAGGTCGGCCAGCTGCCGCTCGGAACGTTGATGATGAGACCCCCCGGCCGCAGCACTCCAAGCGATCTCGTGCCGGTGTTGTCGTGCACGTTGCCGATCATGTCGATCACGACATCCAGGCCTTCGAGTTCTTCTTCGAAGCGGGCGGACTGGTAGTCGATGACCTCGGCGGCCCCGAGCTCCCGCAGCCAGTCGAGGTTCTTGCCGGAGCCAGTGGCGATCACGTGTGCTCCGAAGTATGCGGCGAACTGCACGGCGAAGTGGCCGACGCCTCCTGCACCCGCGTGGATGAGCATCCGCTGCCCCTCATGGGCTTTCGCAACCTCGACGACCATGCCCCATGCGGTGAGTGCCGCCGTTGGAACCGCTGCAGCATCAGTATGGGTGAGCCGCTGCGGTTTGCGCACGAGACCCTGGCTCGGCACCGTGACGTATTCGGCGTAGCAACCTGCCATGCGCGGCACTGAGACCATGCCGAAGACCTCGTCGCCAGGTTTCAGCGGGTGCGCCTCGTACGGAGTCTCGATGACCACGCCGCTGAAGTCGCCGCCGAGAACCGCCGGAAAGCTGGCGATGGATGCCGAAACTCCCTTGCCACTCCGCGTTTTCGCGTCGATCGGGTTGACCCCGGCTGCAACGATTTTGACCAGCACTTCGGCATTGATTCGGGTGGGAACCGCGATGTCGGCAGCGGTGAGAACCTCCGGTCCTCCTGTGGCGGCGATCACCATTGCTCGCATCGTGGTCATGTGCCCAGTCAAGTGGGCGAATGATTCGCCAGTGTTACGGCGGTGTCAACTGGAAGCAAACAGTGTTGCAGGACCGTAATATTCAGAAATGGACCACGAAACCCCGGTTCGGGCCGGGCGACACGTAGTCCAGCTCGCCATGACGCTCATCGGCTGCCTCTGTGTGGCGCTCGCGCTCGCGATCATCCTGGTGGCCCGATCGACGGTCACCCGCGACGCGTACGTCAGTGAGATGGGCGCTGCTGGCCAGCCGACAGCACGCTGGTTCGAGGCGGCGCTGCTGCTCATCGTGGTGGGCGGCAGCCTGCTCGCCTGGGCCGGAAGGGGCATCCGTTCCCGGGTGCCGGTGCTGCGCGCGTGGACGCCAGCCATTTCGCTCTGGATCGGCTGCGGGTTCTTCCTCGTCGCCTCACAGGTGCCATGCACGACAGGATGCCCCCTGCCGATAGGTGCCGCGTTCACCTGGGAGGATCTCATTCACACGGTCGTTGCGGTGCTCGCGTTCGCAGCGGCATGCTGGGCGATGCTGCAGACCGCGTTCGCGAGGGGATTCCGCGTGCTGGCCACGCTGTCGCTGGTCGCCGCCATCTCGGTCGCGATCATCTCAGGCATTGGGGGGCTGCTGTCGCTGTTGCAGTTCCAGGCCAATTTCGGCAGCCGTCTCGAGCTCGTGGCAACCGCGATCGCCCTGGCATGGCTTGTCACTTTTGGCGTGGTTCTTGCTACCCGGCTCGTAACGCTGCAGCGAAGCCGGCTGCTGGTCGCAGCAGCCAGCCGGGTAAGTACGCTCAGCGTCAGCTAGGCGAACGGGTTCAGCGGCGTTCGCGCCGAACCAGGTCCAGCACCTGGTTGGCGAGCCTGACCAGCTGGTAGATCTCGTTCTCGTCGCGCTCGACCCAGCGATGCTGCGGGTCGCCGGTGATGGGAACGAAGTCATCGTGCTGTTCCCAGACCACGAGGGTGCGGTCGGCACCGAGCACGTACTGCTGCCACCAGACCTGTCGAAGGTATGACCTCGGGATCGACCGCCAGGGGTGGCTGGTGGTCTTGATCTCGGCGAGCTCGAGGCTGCCGGTGCGGTTGATCGTCACCCCGTCCGGGGTTGCCAGGTGCTCTGTCTCACCTGCTGCATGGAACAGGGCATCGCTCGGGTGGATGCCGAACTCAGCCTTCACCCACCTCGCGATCGCGGGCTCCCGCTCCCGGCCATGATCGGTGTAGGCATTGCCGCCGAACCCGCTGCCGTAGAGCTTGTCTGCGACTACCGCATGCACGGATTTGGCGCCGGACAGGCGTGCGACGTCGGTTGCGGTGACGCCTCGGCTTCGTGCGCGCAGCCAGGCGACCCTGTCTGACGAGCGCGCAACTATGCGGTCGCGGTGATCCGGAGCAGGCTCATCCCAGAGATCGAGGGTTGGCTGGATGACGGTCACCCTCCCATTGTGACGCGGGGCACCGCCATCCTTGCCTGCGACCTGCCGCGCTCGACTAGTTGGTCGGCGCCCCGACCTGTGGACGAGCGAAACCCTGGAGAGCCTCACCCTCCGTGACCGAGGTGGCGGTGACGTCGCCGTTGCTGCCAGCCTTGCCGCGCACGAGCACTGACTGCCCCTTCTCGAGGTCGCTGACCTTGCTCTTCTTCGTCGTGGTGACCGTGGTCTTATCCGTGGTGGTTACAGTCACCTTCGACCCGGTCGCGCTTTCGATGGTGATGGTGTCACCGTCGATCGACACGATCTTGCCCGTGGTGAAGCCACCGCGAACGCCGCCGGTCCCGCCCTGCGGAGCTGTGCCCTGCTGCCCACTCTGGCCCCCCTGGCCCCCGCCCGTTTGGCCGCCGCCGGACTGCCCGCCGCCCGCCTGGCCCTGCCCGTTGCGCTGCCCGAAGCCCTGGCCGCCCTGCTGCGCCCCACCCTGCTGCCCGAATCCACCCTGCCTGGTGAAGCCCGCGTTGTGCGGGGTACCCGTGGCCTGGCCTATAAAGACGCCCGCGAACAGCCCGATGAGAAGGGCAGCGGCAAGCGCGAGCACGGGAGTCAGCCAGCGCGGGGCCTTCCTAGCAGGTGCGGGCCCAGCCGCCACAGCCGGAGCTGTGGTCTCGACCGGAACAGTCGGCGCGTCAGTTTCGACAGGAACTGTGGGTGCCTGATTCTCGTCAGGTTCGGGTGTGGTGTTCTTCGTTGCCATGATGTTCTCCCTGTGAGCGTTACTGCTGTCGAGTGAAGCCGCCGGTGCGCGTTCCGCCGCCGCCGAATCCGCCTGTGCCGCCTGTGCCGAATCGGCCCTGGCGCTGGTTGGTTGTGGTCTGGGTAGTGCTCGCCGTGCCGATCACGACGGTCTGCCCGGCTTTAAGCCCGGTCAGCACCTGCGTGCCGATGTCACCGACGATTCCGAGTGTCACGGTGACGGCGGCGGTCTTGCCGCCAGCCACCACCTTGACGGTCGACGTGCCGTTCGCCGTGGTGATGGCCGCAGCAGGCACGGAGAGGGCGTCGGCACCAGAGGTGGCTGTGGTCACTGTGACCTCGGCGGTCTGCCCGAGCCGGATGCCCGGAGGCACGGCGTCGAGGGTGATGGTTGTGGCGAACGTGACCACGGAATTGCTCGACGTTGCGGTGGGGGCGATCGCGGTGACCTTTGCGGGCGCGGCGGGTGTCGAGAGCGCCGGGAAGCTCACGGTCACCGGCTGCCCGACGGTCACCTCGGCGATGTCGGCTTCCGCGATGTTCGCGGTGACAGTGAGCGCCGACGTGTCTGCGATGGTGACGAAGGACGTGCTGGCTGTGGAGGCCGACGATGCCCCTGTCGGCGTCACCTGCTGTGATGGGCTGCCGGCTTTCACAGTGTCGCCGACTGAGCTGCCGACTGAGACGACGACCCCTCCGATGGGTGCGGTGAGGGTCGCGTCGGCCAAGGCATCGGTCGCGTCACTGACCGCAGCCTGCGCGGTACTGACCTGTGTCTTCGCCTGGCTCGTCTGCGATGCCTGCGAGCTGGCCGCGGCATCCGCCAACTGGCTCTTCGCGTTCTTGAGCGAGGTATTCGCCGAGGCCAGTGTGTTCTCGAGTGGCGCGCTGTCGAGTGTGCCGAGCGTCGCGCCAGCTGCAACCGACTGGCCGACGGCGACCTGCACGCTGGAGATGGTGCCGGCAACGGCGAATGAGGCTGTGAACTCCCGCGTGGGCGAGACTGAGCCACTCGCCGTCACCGTCTTGCTGAGGATGCCCTGCTGCACTGTGCTCGTGAGCTCCGTGGCGTCGGACGCAGCCGTGCCGCCCCACCCGAAGGGGTTGAGCACGAGCAGCACGGCTACGAGGGCGCCGACTACGACGACCGCGAGCACGATGTTGATCACGGTTGGGCGGGAGAACTTCACCAGCTCACCGTTGCGCCAGAACCTATGAATTACATAAGGACGCGCTGGGGAATCGTCTGGAGGGTTGGCGGGGCGGCCAAAAGTCCGCCGACGGCAGCCGTCCCGGCCATCCACTCGCAAGAAATGGTGGTTAGGGCGAACCCGTAACCACCAAAACTGCCGAGTCGACGCCGGGGATGGGCCTCGAGAGGTTTACTGGGCCGCAGGAGGTGTTCGGCCGCCGCCGAAGCCTCCGGTGGTCTCGCCTTCCGAAACGGATGTCGCGGTCACATTGCCGCTCGAATCCGCAGCGCCGACCACCCGGATGGTGTCCCCAGCGGCGAGGTCTGACACAGCGCCGGTGTCGCTGGTGGTCACCGTCGTGGATGACCCGGTCTTCACCTTCACCGTCGCACCGGCAGCAGTCTTGAGGGTGATGGTGTCGCCGTCGACCGAGACGATGGTGCCAGCGGTGAATCCACCGCCTGCGCCTGTCGCGCCGCCACCGAAGCCGCCTTCTGCGCCTCCGGCGAAGCGCCCGGTCTGGCTGGCGTTAGTGGTGGATGTGGTGGCGTGCCCGATGAGCACGCCGCCGAAGATTCCGATGGCCAGTGCTGCCACGAGCGCGAGAATCGGGGTGATCCAGCGCTGCATTCCCGTCTTCTTCGCCCTGGTTGGCGTCGTGGTGGCTGATGGGGCTGGTTCGCCGGCCGGGGTGAGATTTTCGTCAGTCATGATTTTCTTCCTGTAGTGGATCGGGGTGGGTGGGTCAGATGGCCCGGAGGGCCTGGATGGGCCGCATGGCTGCGGCGCGACCGGCCGGGTAGACACCGAAGAAGACTCCGATGGCCACCGAGACGCCGAGGGCGAGCGGGATGGAATACCCGAGCACCACCGGCTGCGTGCCGTTGATCTCGAAACGGGCTCCGATGAGCGCGGCGATCACGCCCAGCACGCCGCCGAGCAGGGTGAGGGTCGCAGCCTCGGCGAGAAATTGCCCGAGTATCGCCCCCCGGGTTGCCCCGAGGGCCTTTCGGATGCCGATCTCGCGGGTGCGCTCGGTGACCGTCACGAGCATCACGTTCGTGACGCCGATGCCCCCGACGAGCAGGCTGATCGCCGCCACTGCTCCGAGCAGCACGGTGAAGCTGGTTGCGCTCGCCGCAGCCGTCGCCAGCAGCGAGCTCTGGTTGGTGACGGTGAACGGCTCGTCGCTCGTATCGGTGACGCCGAGCAGCTGGTTGAGCATGACCGTCACCTCGCCCTGCGCTGCGGTCACGGCTTCCGAACTCTTCGCCTCGACGGTGAGCGTGCTGACGGCGCCGTAGCCGGTGTACGACTTCTGGATGCGGGTGATGGGCGCGACGAGCACAGTGTTCGGGTCGGTGAACCCGGCGGCGCTCTGGGTGGCCAGGATGCCCACCACGGTGAACGGGGTCCCGTCGACCGAGACTGACTTACCGAGGGCGGAGCCCGTCGGGTACAGGGTCGTGGCGAGCGTCGAACCGATCACGGCCACCTTGGCTGAGGTGGTGACATCCGCCGCCGTGAAGGCACTTCCTGATGCAACCTTGGCCGTGCTCACGTCGAAGTAACCGGCGGTGGTTCCGATCACCGAGACGCTGTCTGATGATGTGGTGGTCGACGAAATCGTCAGGCTTGTGCTCACCTGCGGCACTACAGCTTTGACATGCCCGAGACCGGCATCTGCCAACTGGTCGCTGACCTTCGTGGTGATGGTCTTGACGCTGGACGTGCTGGCGGCCGTAGCGGTCGTGCCGCCGCCGCCTCCACCGCCGCCAGTGTTCGAGCGCACCGTGAGCGTGTTCGTGCCGAGGGTGGTTATCGCGTTCTGCACGGTCTGTGCAGAGCCGTTGCCGACAGCGAGCAGCAGGATGACCGATCCGACGCCGATCATCACCCCGAGCAGGGTGAGCACCGACCTCAGCTTGTTGGCCGTGACCCCTCGCATGGCGGATCGCAGTATCTCGAAGAAGCTCATTTGACACGACCCTTCACGGCTTTGCCGGTTCTGTCGCCGGTGAGGAGGCCGTCGCTGATGGTGAGAACGCGGTGGGCGCGGTCCGCCACGTTCTCCTCGTGGGTGATGATCACGATCGTGCGGCCGGCGCTGGCAAGGGAGTCGAGGATCGACAGGATCTCTTCGGTGGACTCGCTGTCGAGGTTTCCTGTCGGCTCATCTGCGAGCACAAGGGTCGGCGACGTGACCAGGGCGCGGGCGATAGCCACCCGCTGCTGCTGCCCGCCGGAGAGCTGCTGCGGCTGGTGGTCCGCCCGGTTCGCGAGACCCACCATGTCGAGAGCCTCCAGCGCCCGGTCACGGCGTTCAGCACGCTTCGCCCCTCCGTAGATGAGCGGCAGTTCCACGTTGGCGAGCGCGGTCATTCTCGGCACGAGGTTGAAGCTCTGGAAGACGAATCCGATCTCCTGGTTGCGCACCCTCGCCAGCTCGTTCTCGGTGAGGCTGCGCACGTCATGGCCTGCCAGTTCGTATGTGCCGCTTGATGCGATATCCAGGCAGCCCAGCAGGTTCATGAGCGTGGATTTGCCTGAACCTGACGGGCCCATGATCGCCACGTAGTCGCCAGCCGCGACGTCGAGGTCGATGCCGCGAAGTGCATGCACGGCAGCTTCGCCTTCGCCATAGACCTGGTGAATGCCTGCCAGCCGCAAAACCGGAGCTGCGGCGACAGCCGCTGGTGCGAGTGTCGCTTTGGTGATCGTGGCCATTACTGTCCGCCTCCAGGGAAGCCGCCGGTTGGGGCCCCGCCAGTTCCCGTGCCTCCGCCACCGAAGCCGCCCCGTGTGCCGGTGGTGCCTGTCGTGCGCGTTGTACCGGTAGTACCGGTGCTGGCCGCGACGGTTCCGATCACCACGGTCTGGCCGACGGTCAGGCCCTTCGTGACCTGGGTGCCGGTGTCGCCGACCACTCCGAGGGTCACTGTGACCGTCGAGGTCTTGCCAGCAGAACTGACCACCTTCACCGTGCTCGTTCCATCTGTCGCAGTCGTGATCGCGGCTGTCGGAACATAGAGAGCGTCAGCGGCTGAACTGGCGGTCGTGATCGTCACATCCGCGGTCTGTCCCAGCCGGAGACCGGCGGGAATCGCGTCGAGGGTGATGGTTGTGGCATACGTGACCACAGAGTTGCTGGCCGTCGCTGTCGGTGAAACCGCAGTCACCTTGGCGGTGGCGGTCACCCCGGTGAGGGCGGGGAAGGTGACGGATGCCGCCTGGCCGATCGTGACCGCCGCGATATCCGCCTCGGCCACACTTGCCGTGATCGTCATCTGCGACACATCCGCGATGGTCACGAACCCCGTTGAGGATGTCGTGCTGGTCGTGGCCCCTGTGGAAGTGCCGCCAGCGCCAGAAGAACTGGACGCGGAACTCGACCCGGAGGTGCTGCCGACCGAACCGCTGACCGCGACCACGAGGCCGGTGATGGGGGCGGTCAGTGTCGCCGCGTCCCGGTTGGACTGCGCGGTAGCTACTGCGTCAGCAGCGTCGTTCACCGAGGACTGCGCAGATGTCACCTGCTGCTTCGCCGAACTCACCTGCTGGCTCGAGCCGCCGGAATCCGCTGAGGATTGTGCGTCGGCCAGGCTGGAATTCGCGTCGCTGAGCGATGACCTGGCGTTGGACAGCGTCGTCTTCGCCCGGGCCAGCGCCTTGTCGAGGTCTGTCGTGTCGAGGGTGCCGAGCACATCGCCTGCGGTGACCGTCGCGCCGAGGGACGTGTTCACAGTCGCGATCGTGCCTGAGACGGCGAAGGATGCCGCGACCTCGCGTACAGCGGCGATCGAGCCGCTCGCGGTGATGCTGCTGCTCACCGCACCCTGCTGCACGGTGGAGGTGAGCTGGCTGGCCGATGCGGAACTCGTGTTCGCGAACGGGTTAGCGAGAACGAAGTAGCCGCCGATGATGGCGCCCACCACGACGACACCGAGGATGCCGTTGATGAGAAGGGGTCGGGGAATCTTCATGGTCGTCACGTTGCCGACCGAACCTATGTAAAGCATATGGACGGACTCTGGACCGGCCCAGAGTTCTCGGCTCTCAGCAAGTGCATTGGCCAGCCTCAGGCGTTTCATAGGAAACTCGCCATAGTAGGAGGAGTGACCTCAGACAACAGCACATCAGCGAGCCCCACCGCCGGCCCGAAGCTCCGCCGTGCAGATGGCTCGGCAGTCCGCGCAGTAGTAGTCGACGACGAGTCGACCCTCAGCGACCTGCTGAGCATGGCGCTGCGCTATGAGGGCTGGGATGTGCGAACGGCGAGCGAGGGCAGGGCCGCGATCGGCCTCATCCGCGAGTTCCAGCCAGACGTCGTTGTTCTCGACGTGATGCTGCCTGACATCGACGGGCTGCAGGTGCTGAAGCGCCTGCGCGACGACGGCCAGGACACGCCGATCCTCTTCCTCACAGCCAAGGATGCGCTCGACGACCGCATCGCGGGCCTCACCGCCGGCGGCGATGACTACGTCACGAAGCCTTTCAGCCTCGAAGAACTGGTCGCGCGACTGCGCGGCCTCATCCGTCGGTCCACGATCGTCATCGCAGATTCGGTCGACCCGGTGCTGCGCGTCGGCGATCTCGTGCTCGACGAAGAGAGCTATGAGGTGCGCCGCGGCAGCCGTCTCGTCGAACTGACTGCAACCGAGTTCGAACTGCTGCGGTTTCTGATGCGCAACCCGCGCAGGGTGATGAGCAAGGCGCAGATTCTCGACAGGGTGTGGAGCTACGACTTCGGTGGCCGTTCGAGCATCGTCGAGATCTACATCTCGTACCTGCGCAAGAAGATCGACACGGGAGAAGAGCCGATGATCCACACCGTGCGCGGTGTCGGTTACATGATCAAGGCCACCGGATGACGCGTGCAGCCCGGGCGCCGTGGTCCCTCCAGCG
>JAODLU010000049.1 GCA_025464125.1 Microbacteriaceae bacterium
CCCGGCGGTAGAGGTCGAGGAGGGGTTCGGTAGACCGATAGGGCGCCCCGGGCATTTCAACCTCGCGGCCGTCGGGCAGCAGGGTGATGGTGAGAAAGTCACGACTCCGTGGTTGCGGGTCGTTCACGAATTCGCCGATCGTGTTGAGAAGGGCGCATGGCACACCCAGCCTCTGGCCCCTGGCGACGAAGTCTTCCCGGTCGATGGCCTTTACAAGCGGTCCGAGGGCGGCGATGACCTCCTCGCGGCGGTCGTAGCGGGTATTCGGATTAGCGAGGGTCGGGTCACTCAACGACTCTGGATCGCCGAGCAGGGTCATGAGACCCTGCCAGTGCTTGTCGGTCGATACGAAGAACTCGACGAGTCCGTCGCTGCACTCCCAGATACCACCTGACTGGTTCGGTTCGATCGCCTCCCGTTCCGGGATGAAGTTCGAGGTCGAATACCTGTTGAATGGGAAGTGTCCGGCGAACAGGATCTCGTGGGCCGAGAGGTCGGCGAACTGGCCTCCGACCTGGTCCCTGGCTCGCAGGGCTGTCATTACCGCAATTGCCGCGTTGGTGCTGATGTGCGTGTGCATCTGGTCGCCCGGGATCACCACCGGCGGACCCTCCGGGGTGCCCTGAGACACCAGCAGTCCCGACATGGCGTACGAGGTCAGGTGCGTTCCCCGCCACTCCCGATACGGTCCCGTGAGGCCAAACGGGGTGATACAGATCACGATCGCGGTCTTTGGCGCCCAGGAGATGGACTCCGAAACCGGGTCGAACCCCGACACCGGATGCTGCGCCGACGGCGTCACCAGGATGACGTCGACTTCCGCCGCGAGTTGCCTCAACTCGCTCTCTGCGTCCGGAGACGATACGTCTAACACGATCCCGCGCTTGTTGGCCTCGAAGTAGAGGAATCGGAGCGACCGGTCGATGCCGGGCTCGTCGTCGATGAACGGCGGGATACCGCGGCTGCGAACGCCCTCCGGAGGTTCGATCTTTACTACGTCCGCACCGAAGTCGGCAAGGAGTCGCCCGCAGTACGTGCCGAGTCCTCCGGTCATGTCGAGCACACGAATGCCGTGCAGGGGGAGGTGGTCGCGGCTCATCGTCGTCGGTGTCCTCGAGAGGTTGGGGTGAACCGGCGAGCGGCACGGTTTACCTTCGACAATAGCGGGCCGTGGCCATGGTGAAAGCCTGGCTTACTGACTGCAGCGAGGGGTGGCCACCTCTGCGGCGGCCACCCTTGCTGGCAGTGCTTACGCTTCGAGCTGTGCGTCGAGGGTGATCTCGACTCCGGTGAGTGCCTTGCTGAGCGGGCAGCCGGCCTTGGCCTCTTCTGCGGCCTTCGTGAAGCCGGCCGCGTCGATTCCGGTGACCTCGCCGCGCACGGTGAGCAGGATGCCGCTGAGGTGGAATCCACCCCTGGGGTCAGGGCCGAGGGTGACGTCAGCTTTTACGTCGAGCGCCTCGATGGTGGCGCCGGCGCCAGCAAGGATCGCTGAGAACTGCATGGCGTAGCAGGCGGAGTTGGCGGCGGCGAGCAGCTCTTCCGGGCTGGTGAAGCCGTTTGCTTCCTCTGCTGCGCGCTTGGGGAACGACACGTCATAGGTGCCGAGCTTGGAGCTGCTGAGTTCGACCTGGCCTTCGCCGGTTTCGAGGTCGCCGTTCCAGGCAGTGCGTGCGGTGCGTGTTGGCATTGTGTTCTCTCTTTCTGGGCGCCGGTTGATCCGGCGATTGTTGGGCAGGCGGTAGAAGTTCTAGGCGGTTGCCCGCACGTGCTCGGCCAGGGCGGCAATCTGCTTTTGCAGCGCGACCAGGTCGGCAGGCTCGAGGCCGGCCGCAGCGCAGACCTGCTGGGGGATGCCGCGTGCGCGACTGCGAAGCGAGTCCCCTGTTTCGGTGAGGCTCACGATCACCGTGCGCTCGTCATCCGCCGAACGCTGCCGCGTCACGTATCCGGATGCCTCAAGCCTCCGCAGCAGGGGTGACAGGGTGCCAGAGTCGAGTTGCATGCGCTCGCCGAGCGCCGAGACGGTGAGCGAGTCGGACTCCCAGAGCACAAGCAGCACGAGGTACTGCGGGTAGGTGACGCCGAGCGGCTCGAGCAGCGTGCGGTAGCGGTGAGTCATGGCGCGGGACGCGTTGTATAGCGCGAAGCAGATCTGGTCGTCGATGTGCAGGCTCGGTGTCTGGCTCATGATGTGAACCTAGCATGGTTGTGCGCAAGTTTGTTGTGCACAATGTAAAAGGTGTACAGCGGCCATATGCTCGCAGCATGACAGCCGACGTGCACTCGCCGTCCCGCATCCAGGCCCTGCGTGAGCGACTCGCTACCCCACAGGCCATCTACGGCACGCTCTTGGTGAGCGCCATCATCGGGTCGGCCTCTGACGAGGATCCGGATCGCCTGGTGCTCGAACTGGCGCTGCGCACAACGATCGTCTTCTGGATCGCGCACGTGTTCGCCGACGGGCTCGCCCACTACGGGCGCGGCGGCGATGGCATGTCAGCCAGCGCGTCCCTTCGCTACGGGCTCAGGCATGGCGCGGGACTGCTCTACGCCGGCATCATCCCGTGCCTCTGCCTACTGCTCGGAGCGCTCGGCCTGCTCGAGGAATACTTCGCCTACTACCTGGCGCTGGCCATCCCTGTCGTGCTGCTCGGATCCCTCGGCTGGGTGACGCTCGCCAACCGCGGCAGCAGCTGGCCGGTGAGGCTGGCTGGCGCCGCGGTGACAGCCCTGCTCGGCATCGTCGTCATCCTGATCAAGATCATCGGCCAGGGTTCGCACTAACCCGGCTACTCGTGCAGCACCTGGTGCGGCGCGGTGAACACGATGGAACTGGCAGTCACCCCGACGAGCCCGAGATTGACTCTCAGCAGTTGGGGCGGCAGTTCCTGGCCGGGGGGCGGCGTCGCGGCAAGCAGCGAAATCGCGGTGCCGTCGAGAAGGCTGGCGGTCAGGGAATCGACGTACACCTGCACGTTTCCGCGCAGTTCCATGCGGCGCGCGTTGGTAACGAGCGACGGCCCGGTTGCCCTCCGCACATCGAGCAGGAAGTCGGTGATCGTGATGCTGTCGGCCTCGAGCTTGATCACCGGCGCTCGGGTTCCGTCGGCGAGAGGCACGGTGACGAGGCTCACCGCGCGGAGACCAGAGAACGAGATCGACGATCCGCCGAGCTGCGCTGCAGGCAGGGTGAAGGTCGGAGCGTTCGGGTCATCGACCGCAACCAGTGGCGGCTCGGTGCCGGGGGCGACAGGCACACCAGGCACGGGCGCGACCCCACCCGGCAGCGGAATGGCTGGCAGGGGAAGAGCTGGCAGCGGCAGGGTCGGCGCGGGTGATGGCGTTGGCGTTGTTGTGCCGCCGCACTGCATCAGCAGCGGGATGCACAGGTCGGCAGCCCCTGGCGCGCGCGCAGCTCCGATACCCGTCAGGGCCGCGGCAAGCACCAGTGCAATGGCTACCCTTCCGACCCGACCACTGCGGTCAGCGGCGTTCATCACTTGCTACCAGGGTGCGCACGGGATCCGCTTCGACAGGCTTCGCAGGTGCGCCCTTTGGCATCCAGGCGACGGTGAGGATTCCACCAACAGCACCGAGCAGCATGCCCACGATGAACCCGCCGAGATTCACGCCGATCAGCGAGTAGACCGAGACCACGAGCGAGATCACGCCGTAGACTACGCGATGCACGGGCATGGCGATGGCCATGATGCCGAGCACGAGAAGCAGGATCGGGATGATCGTGGCCTGCAGCCCGGTGACGCCGACCTGCACGTGGATCTTGCCGACATCCAATTGTCCTGAAAAGAACATCTCGACCCCGGCGAGCATGGTCAGCACGCCGCCGACGAACGGGCGGCGGCGGTACCACCGCCCGAACGCTGCGGTCTTACGACCGGAAACTCGGGCCCTCGTGGCCGAGATACCTGCGGTGACCTTCGCGATGAGGTTCTTCATCAGAAGCACCCCTTCGTGCCATCGGTCAGCTGGAGGTGCATGCCGGTAAGGGTGAACACCGCAGCCTGGGTGGACCACGCGGTCTGCTGGAGGTTGACGATCTTGAGCGAGTCGGCATCCTGGGCGAAGTCCCCTGCGGCACCCTTGTGGCTGGTGTTGACGGTCGAGGCGTCGACGCCGATGCGGATGTTGTTGAAAGTCGAATCGCCCTTGAGGTCAGTCATGCCGATCTGCAGGTCGGTAGCAGTTGCCGGCTTGCCGCCGCCGCCAGCGGTGATCAGCAGGCCCACTTTGCCGAGGGGGGTGTCCGTGACCACCGACTGGCAGAGGTCGGCCAGGTTCGCGGAGTTGATGTTGGCGATGGCCACCTGGTGTGCTTTGCCTGCGGTGTCGTTGGTGACGCCGGCGTATTGCGAGAAGCCGGTGCCATCCAGTTGGGATGCGCTGATCTGGAACTGGCTACCAGAAACGGAGAAGGCGACGGGCACTGCACCGTTCGCAACACCGCCCATCAGTACTGTCGCGGCAACGGCCACCGGCACGGCTGCCAGCACGATGCGTCCACCGTGGGTCTTCGTGAGGTTGCTGATCTTCATGGGATCCTCCTTGATCCTTATTGACTACTTCACCAATAGTGACACCTGCCGAGCGGCACTATGACGCGCGAACGCGAACTTTTTCCAAAAAGTTTTGGGCACCAGCGGTGGCTATCATCGGACGATGACTGCGGATCGGCGAACACGCATGAGCCCTGAGCGGCGCCGTGCGGAGCTGGTAGCCCTCGGGGTCGCGATGCTGGCGAACGAGCCGCTCGAAGCGCTCACCATCGAATCCCTGTCAGAGCGGGCAGGCGTCTCCCGCGGCCTGGTCATCCACTATTTCGGCACGCGACAGGGCCTCCATCGCGAGGTCGTACTCACCGCTCGCGACAGCATGTTGCGGGCCTCGGAGCCTCAACCAGAGCTTGCCCCGCTCGACAGGCTGCATGACACCCTGACCCGTATCGTGCAGTTCGTGCGCGACCATCGCGAGACGTTCTTCTCGCTCGTTCGCGGTGCGGCGAGCGGTGACAGGCAGGTTCGCGATGGTGTCGAGCAGGCGCGCTCGCTGCAGGCCGACCATCTCATCGCGGTGTTTCATGAGCTCGGACTGCCGGACTCCGACCTGCTCAGCATCGCGCTGCGGTCATGGGTGGCATTCGCCGAAGAGACCCTGGTCGAGATCGCCATCAACACCGATATGCCCTCAGCCGAGATCGTGGCCTTCCTCGAACGCAGCGTGAAAGCGGTTGCTGCATCGGTCGATGCAAATCTGCCCGGCCCTTTCGCTGGCTGATATCCTCGTGCCATGAACGCCCAGGAGCTTGCCAACCTCGCGCACCTGCGACGGGCGAAAGACCTGATCGACCGCCGGTACGCAGAACCACTCGACGTGCCGACGATGGCGAAACGCGCGCTCATGTCTCCTGCGCACTTCTCCCGCAGCTTTCGCGCGGCATATGGCGAGACACCGTACAGCTACCTCATGACGCGTCGCATCGAGCGGGCGATGGCGATGTTGCGCGGCGGAACTACCGTGACCGATGCGTGCATCGCCGTCGGGTCAACCTCCCTCGGATCCTTCAGTTCGAAGTTCACAGAGATCGTGGGCATGACCCCCAGTGCATACCGGGCTGGCGAGCATCCTGCGGTCGATGCGATGCCCGGGTGCATTGCCAAGGCGCAGACCCGGCCAGTGCAGGCCCGGCCAGTGCAGACCCGGCCAGTGCAGACCCCGCCGGTGCAGGCCAAGGCAACGCAGGCGGCTTAAGGCTCGAGCCGCAGTCTCTGGCGCAACCTGTCGACCGGGGTAAGTGCCTCCGTCGAAGTTGGCGGTGGCGGGTCCATCGGAGCTGAACTGGATGCTGGCGCACGGCGCACCGCGCCCATCAGGCTGAGCGCGTTGACCACTTGCTGCACCTCGAGCATGGGCAGGTCGACCGACCTCGCGAGCTTCTCGGTGCTGAGCAGCAGCATCTTGTCGAGCGCCTTGGTGATGCGCGCCTGGTCAGTGGTATGCGGCAGTCCCTCGAGGTCCGGCTGTCGGCGCAGACGAAAACGGTCGCCCGGCCGCAGCCAGGCCGCGCGGCCTTCGGGGAACGCGGCGAGTCCGATGCGCCAGAGCAGCGGGTCGAGGTCTTCGCCGGGAAGACGGAACGGCGGAGGCATGGTGAGCTCGATCTGCTGCGTGCCAACCTTCACCGACGCTGGGTTCTCTGGAAAGTACTCGAGGGGGGTGTCCCACCTGTATGCGTGGTGCCGAAAGTCCATGACCAGCTCGTGGTGGTCATCCGGCTGCAGGTAGAGCAGCATCGACGTGCTGACCCGGCGGATCGAGTGGATGGCCATGCCAGCACCCGCCCAGCCGCTCGCAAAAGGTGCGGGTGGCGCTGTGGCGTCATCCATGCTGGTGGTCCCCCCAGGGTGCAGCGCAGGGTAAGGCGGAGGTCGGGATCTCCGCTCGGAACTCGATGCGTGCGGCCCCAGCCTAGGGGAGTGGGGGTGCCATTCTCTGTACCCTCTTCGGGCCGAAAAGACGGGCGGTACGAGGCTTTTTCGAGCGCCGTCGAGCAGGAACGGAGAAGCGCTGCCAGTCGGGATTTCCTACAGTAGAGCCATGACAATCGCACTGCAGTACGCAAACATAACTGTCAACGACGTGGATGAGGCGCTCACGTTCTACGGCGACGCGCTCGGCCTCGAGGTGCGCAACGACGTCGCCAACGGCGGCTTCCGCTGGGTGACGCTCGGCAGCCCGAGCCAGCCGGGGCTTGAGATCGTGCTTTCCGCGCCGCACGCCGGCCGCTCGCAGGCCGACGGCGATGCCATGCAGCAGCTGCTCACTAAGGGTTCGCTGCCCATGCTCGTCTTCGCAACCGATGACCTGGATGCCGCATACGACCGCGTGCTCGCTACGGGTGCCGAGGTGCTGCAGGAGCCAATCGACCAGGCATGGGGACCACGCGATTGCGCATTCCGCGACCCGTCAGGCAACACTGTGCGCATTTCGCAGGCCGCCTCCCACTAACGTCTGTCATGGCGCACTCACTGCGCCGCGCGAACCATCGCCAGGCCGAGCAGGGATCACAGCATGCAGGATTTGTTCACGACGATCGGTTCGTTCTTCGGAAGCATCGGATACAGCACTGCATTCCTGATCGGATTCGTGGTCTGGATCCTCGTCAACATCTTCATCATCGGCGGCTGGACCGGCTTCACCATCCTGCCGTCGA
>JAODLU010000094.1 GCA_025464125.1 Microbacteriaceae bacterium
TGCACACCTACGCGAACACCATAAATACCCACGAAGGCGGAACCCACGAAGAGGGCTTCCGCGCCGCGCTCACCACCCTCGTAAACAAGTACGCCAGGGAGAAGGGGATCATCAAGGAGAAAGATGAGAACCTCACCGGCGACGATGTTCGCGAGGGTCTGACCGCAGTTATCTCTGTGAAGCTCGCCGAGCCGCAGTTCGAGGGCCAGACCAAGACGAAACTCGGCAACACGATTGCGAAGTCATTCGTGCAGCGCGTCGCATCGGCCGAACTCGGCGACTGGTTCGATCGCAATCCAACGCAGGCGCGCGATGTCATCCGCAAGGCGATCCAGGCATCCGCCGCACGCATGGCCGCCCGCAAAGCGCGCGAGCAGACGCGCCGCAAGGGCCTGCTGGAGAACAACAGCATGCCGGGCAAGCTGCGCGACTGTTCAAGCAACGACCCCGCCCTGTCAGAGATCTTCATGGTCGAGGGTGACTCGGCCGGCGGTTCCGCGGTGCAGGGTCGCAACCCGGAGTTCCAGGCGATTCTGCCCCTTCGCGGCAAGATCCTCAACGTCGAGAAGGCGCGGCTCGATCGTGCACTCGCCAACAATGAGGTGCAGTCCATGATCACGGCGTTCGGCGCAGGCGTTGGTGAAGACTTCAACGCCGAGAAGGCCAGGTACCACAAGATCGTGCTTATGGCCGACGCCGATGTCGACGGGCAGCACATCACCACCCTGCTGCTCACGCTTCTCTTCCGCTACATGCGCCCCCTGATCGACCTCGGCTACGTGTACCTCGCGCAGCCACCGCTGTACAGGCTCAAGTGGAGCAACTCTCCGCATGAGTACGTCTACAGCGATCGCGAGCGCGACGCACTCGTCACCGCAGGAATTGCGGCAGGCAAACGCATCCCGAAGGACAACGGGATCCAGCGATACAAGGGGCTCGGCGAGATGGATTACAAGGAACTGTGGGAGACCACCATGGACCCTGCCACTCGCACCCTGTTGCAGGTCACGCTCGACGATGCCCTTGCGGCTGACGAGATCTTCTCCACCCTGATGGGCGAAGACGTCGAATCGCGTCGCAGCTTCATTCAGAAAAACGCGAAAGACGTGCGTTTTCTCGACATCTAGTGCCCACCATTTGCACTCGTTCCACTTGCATGACTCGATCCACACAGCGCCACGTACCAAGAATTGAGATTTGATGGCTGACGAAGAAGGCCCGGAAGACATCGGCACCGACGGCACCGAGGCGATCGGTGAAGTGCAGGTGGCTGGCAAAGAGGTCGACCTCGCCCACGACAAAATCAACCAGGTAGACCTGCAACTCGAAATGCAGCGGTCGTACCTCGACTACGCGATGAGCGTGATCGTTGGCCGTGCATTGCCTGAGGTGCGTGACGGCCTGAAGCCGGTGCATCGTCGCGTGATCTATGCCATGTACGACGGTGGGTACCGCCCAGACAAGGGTTTCTCCAAATGCACCCGCGTCATCGGCGATGTCATGGGGCAGTTCCACCCGCACGGTGACTCTTCGGTCTACGACGCGCTCGTGCGGCTGGTGCAGCCGTGGAGCCTCCGCTACCCACTGGCACTCGGCCAGGGCAACTTCGGTTCGCCCGGCAACGATGGCGCCGCCGCCCACCGGTACACCGAGACCAAAATGGCTCCACTGGCCATGGAGATGGTGCGGGACATCGAGGAAGGCACAGTCGACTTCCAGGACAACTACGACGGCCGCACCCAGGAGCCAACGGTCCTGCCGAGCCGGTTCCCCAACCTTGTCGTCAACGGGTCGGTCGGCATCGCGGTCGGAATGGCCACGAACATTCCGCCGCATAATCTTCGTGAGGTCGGCGAGGCTGCACTCTGGCACCTCGCGAACCCCGAGGCGAGCCACGAAGAACTGCTCGAAGCACTCGTACAGCGCATCAAGGGCCCAGACTTCCCCACCGGCGCGCAGATTCTCGGCATCAAGGGCATCCAGGATGCCTATCGCACCGGTCGCGGCTCGATCACCATGCGCGCGGTCGTCAATGTCGAGGAACTGCAGGGTCGCACCTGCCTCGTCGTCACCGAGCTGCCGTACCAGGTCAACCCCGACAACCTGGCATTGAAGATCGCGGAGCTGGTGAAGGAGGGCAAGCTCGCCGGAATCGCTGATATCCGGGACGAGACTTCAGGCCGCACCGGCCAGCGCCTTGTCATCGTGTTGAAGCGCGACGCTGTCGCGAAGGTCGTGCTGAACAACCTTTACAAGCACACCCAGCTGCAGGAGAACTTCGGCGCCAACATGCTGGCGATCGTTGACGGCATCCCGCGCACGCTGGCAATCGACGGATTCATCACCGCATGGGCCGAGCACCAGATCGATGTCATCGTGCGCCGCACCCAGTTCCGGTTGCGGAAGGCGGAAGAGCGCGCCCACATCCTGCGGGGCTACCTGAAGGCACTTGACGCACTCGACGAGGTAATCGCGCTCATCCGCCGGTCTTCGACGGTGGAAGATGCCCGTGATGGCCTGATGTCGCTGCTCGACATCGACGAACTGCAGTCCCGCGCCATCCTCGATATGCAATTGCGGCGGCTCGCAGCGCTCGAACGACAGAAGATCATCGACGAGGCCGCAGAGCTCGAGCGCCTCATCGCCGAATACAACGCGATACTCGCCGACCCGCAGCGCCAGCGCGACATCGTCAGCGAGGAGCTCACCGAGCTCATCGAGAAATATGGCGACGACCGCCGCACCGAAATCATGTTCGGCTTCGACGGCGACATGAACATGGAAGACCTGATTCCTGAAGAGGAGATGGTCATCACCGTCACCCGCGGTGGGTACGTCAAACGAACCCGCAGTGACAACTATCGCAGCCAGCACCGCGGCGGCAAGGGAGTCAAGGGCGCGCAACTGCGTGCTGATGACGTTGTCGAGCACTTCTTCGTCACAACCACTCATCACTGGCTGCTCTTCTTCACCAATAAGGGCCGGGTCTATCGCGCGAAGGCGTACGAGGTGCAGGAGGCTGGCCGGGACGCCAAGGGGCAGCACGTAGCCAACCTGCTCGCCCTGCAACCAGACGAAGAGATCGCCCAGATTCTCGACATCCGTGACTACGCGGCTGCACCGTTCCTGGTGCTCGCCACCCGTGGTGGTCTTGTGAAGAAGACCGCACTCACGGAATACGACACGAACCGCTCAGGCGGCATCATCGCGATCAACCTGCGCGACGAAGACGAACTCGTCTCGGCGATGCTGGTGCACGAAGATTCAGACCTGCTGCTCGTTTCCCGCAAGGGCATGTCGATCAGGTTCACGGCATCCGATGAAGCGCTTCGTCCGATGGGCCGCGCGACCTCCGGGGTCATCGGAATGCACTTCCGCGGAGAGGACACACTTCTCGACGCTTCGGTGGTCAGCGATTCGGGCTACGTCTTCGTAGTCACTGAGGGTGGCTACGCCAAGCGCACTTCTGCCGACCAGTACCGCACGCAAAACCGCGGAGGCCTCGGCATCAAGGTGGCCAAACTGGCTGAAGCGCGGGGCGATCTCGCCGGTGCTCTTATCGTCGATGACGACGACGAGGTGCTCGTGGTTCTTGCCAGCGGCAAGGTGGTACGCTCGTCTGTCGCCGAGGTACCGGCAAAGGGTCGAGACACCATGGGTGTCGTGTTCGCGCGTTTTGCGGACGAGGACAAGATCATCGCAATCGCGAGAAACAGTGAACGCAACCTGGAGCAGGGCACGGAGAATCCTGAAGAGGATGAACCTGCCGATGCGACAGGGACCGGGAAGGACGAAGCAATAGATGAGTAGCGTCGCCGAAAGACTCCAGCGAAAATCCCAGCGCTCCGTCGCCACCAAGCAGGTGCGGCTGAAGCTTGTCTACGTCGACTTCTGGTCGGCGGTGAAGCTGTCGTTCCTGATCGCGGTGTCTCTCGGAATCGTGCTCGTCGTCGTGTCGATCCTGATCTGGATCGTTCTGAACGCCACAGGCATCTTCGGCAGTCTCGACAATCTGCTCGGTGAGATTCTCAACGATGACACCTTCAGCATCGCGGCCTCGTTCTCGCTGGTGCAGGTGGCAGTGTTCTCCATCGTCATCGCCCTGATCAACGTCGTCGTCGGCACCGCGCTCGGCGCAGTTACGGCGATGCTCTACAACTTCAGCGTGCGCCTGACGGGCGGATTGCTGGTCGGATTCACGAACAACTAGCTTCGATTAGTCGCTAATTCGCGAATGCGATACTCTCGTATCTGCTCTGCGGGTCAGAGTGACGGGGATATAGCTCAGGCGGTTAGAGCGCTTCGCTGATAACGAAGAGGTCCCAGGTTCAAGTCCTGGTATCCCCACGCGATGTCTCTCTTGAGTCGCACAGCAACATCTGCACCGTAATCGCCAGGGAAGCCTGGCGCGCGCGCGGCGGGCGGAGCGTGTGCGCCGCAGGGGCGGCGGTGCAAGAACTAGTACGGGGCCTTAGCTCAATTGGTAGAGCGCCTGCTTTGCAAGCAGGAGGTCAGGGGTTCGATTCCCCTAGGCTCCACTCCGTACGTTTAGCCGGCAGCGACTGGCTCCCTCTTCTTCGGCTTCAGCAGTTGGGGCGAGCGTGAGCTCGTCAGCCCTCGACTGATGACGAGTCGCTGGATCTGGTTGGTGCCTTCGAAGATCTGCATGATCTTCGCCTCGCGCATGTAGCGCTCAGCGGGAAAGTCGCGGGTGTAGCCGTATCCGCCTAGTACCTGCAGCGCGTCTGTCGTGACCTTCATCGCGGCATCCGTCGCCACCAGCTTCGCAACACTCGCCTGCCGGCTGTACTGGCGGCCGGCATCGCGGCGACGCGCTGCGTCGAGATAGGTAGCCCTTGCCGAGTCGACAGCTGCAGCCATGTCAGCCAGCAGGAAGCCGATGCCCTGGTGTTCGAAGATGGGCTTGCCGAAGGTGCTGCGTTCCCTCGCGTAGTCGATGGCGAGATCGAGCGCGGACTGTGCGAGGCCGGTGGCGACTGCGGCGATGCCGAGCCGCCCTGAATCAAGTGCGCTGAAAGCGATCGATAGCCCCTGGCCTTCTGCGCCGATCAGCCGATCGGGGTCGAGCAGGGCGCCATCCCAATGGGCGGATGTCGTGGGGATGGCGTGCAGGCCCATCTTCTCTTCGGGACGGCCGAAGCTCAGGCCTTCCACCTGGCCGGGTGTGAGGAAGCAGGAAACACCGCGCGGGCCTGAACTGGTCCTGGCGAACAGCGAGTAGAAGTCTGCCCTGCCACCGTTGGTGATCCACGCCTTCGTGCCGGTGATGAGGTAACCCTCGTCGACGCGCTCGGCGCGACAGGTGAGAGCCGCGGCATCGGACCCCGCCTGCGGTTCAGACAGGCTGTAGCCGCCGACCATGGTGCCATCCAGCATCCCCGGCAGCCACTTGTCTTTCTGTGCGGCGGTTCCATAGGTGGCGATGGGAAAGCAGGCAAGCCCATGCACGCTGGTCGCTACTGCGACCGCCGCCCACCGCGACGCGAGCTCTTCGAGCACCTGGAGGTAGACCTCATATGGCTGCCCACCCCCGCCATATTCCTCTGGGTACGGCAGCCCAAGCAGGCCGGCATCGCCGAGCTTGGCGAAAAGGCCTTCCG
>JAODLU010000109.1 GCA_025464125.1 Microbacteriaceae bacterium
ACGACCGCGGCGACCTCCTCGGGCTCACCGCGGCGCTTGAGCTCCATGTAGGGACGCTCCTCGTCGAGGAAGCTCTCGATCGCGCTGTCGACGTCCGTGCCGAGCTCCTTGGACCGCTTCTCCATCATCGCGTCGGTCATCGGCGTGTGGATGAACGCCGGCGAGACGCAGTTCACGAGCAGCCCCTCCTTCGCGTAGGAGCGGGAAAGACCCTTGGCCAGCGCGAGTATGCCCGCCTTGGCCGAGCAGTACGGAATCTCGTCGTCGTATGGCTGCACGCCGTCTTCTGACGCGATGAAGACGAGCCGCCCCCAGCGTCCTTTGCGGAGCGACGGCAGGAAAGTGCTGACCAGGCGCACCGGGCCGAGCAGGTCGGTGGTGATGGTGTCGACCCAGCCGGCGTCGTCGATCTCATGGAAGAAGCCCTGGGCGCCGGTGATGCCCGCCGCCTGCACGAGGATGTCGATGTCGCCGACGGCATCCATCACCTTGCCGTGCATGGCCTGCAGCGCGTCGAGGTCGGTCACATCCGCGGCGAAAGCGAATAGTTTGCCTTCCTCGGCTTCAAGCCTGCCTGCGGCTTCGTCGAGCTTGCCCTGGTCTTTGTCGGTGATGACGACGGTGACGCCCTCCTTCAGCAACAGCTGTGCGGTGCACCAGCCGATGCCCGAATCACCGCCGGAGACGAGAGCCTTTTTGCCTGAGATTTCGAGATCCATGCGGCGAACGGTAGACCACCGACGAGCCACGGCAAACCCCCTTTACAACCACCTGCGCCCGATGGTCAGGTGGAGCATGACAGTCATCACCGCGCCGCCGACAGCGTTCCGCGAGGTGAAGGCCATCCTTGGCGAAAGCCTCTTCTGGTTGCCCGAATCACGCTCCATGGCGTGGTGCGACATCACCGCAGGCATGCTGCACATCAGCCCGATCGACGGCGCGGTGGACGGGTCGGATGACCAGCTCCTGCCCCTCGAACCTCCGGTCGCTTCGTTCCACCCCGCTCGCGCTGGCGGGTTCGTCGTTTCGTTCGGCGACCGGGTCGGCCTGGTGTCGGCGAGCGGAGCCGGGACGGGCACGCTCGCCGAGGTTGCCCACCGGCATCCCGGGTTGAGGCTCAACGAGGGCAAGGTCGACCCATATGGCCGCTGGGTAACCGGCTCGATGGATCTCACCGAGAAGGACCCGGATGGCGCGTTCTACTCGATCGAACCTGGCGGTAAGTTGCGCGTGTTGCGCGGCGGCATCGGTGTCGCTAACGGGCTCGAGTGGTCGCTCGACGGGTCCCGCGTGTTCTTCACCGATACCGACACGGCCACCGTCTACACCGGCGACTACTCACCGCAGGGCGATATCACCGATGTTGGGGTGTTCCATCACGGCGGCCCGCACGACGGCCTCACGATAGACCTGACCGGTCACCTGTGGAGCGCGTTCAACGGCGAGGGTTTCGTGGCGAGGTACGCGCCGGATGGCTCAGAGGTTGAGCGCATCGAGCTGCCAGCGCCCAACCTCACGTCCGTCGCGTTCGGTGGGCCCGGCCTCTCCACCCTGTTCGTGGCGAGCGCGCGGGAGAAACTCACAGAGGAACAGCTCGCGCAGAATCCTCTCTCTGGCTCAGTGTTCGCTATCCAGACGTCGGTAGCCGGTCGCCTGCCCTCAGTGTTCGGAGCTGAAAGCCGACTCCCTGGCCAGCAGGTCTTCTGAGAGGTAGCGGGCGTAGCCGCCGGGAGCCCGGCCGTGGTGCCGGCCGGAGGTCTCCACTTCACAGGCTTCTGAGGCGACAACGCGAAGCTGCAGCGCCGACAGGGCGTTGACGAGCGCGACATCCTCGTGAACTGCCAGCGGTACGAACCCGCCGCTCGCGAGATAGGCGGCGGCACGCATGCCGAGATTCGCGCCATGCACGTGCCCGAGTGCGGCGCCGTCGGCATGACTGCTCTTCCACGCCGCGACCTGGTCTCGTGACAGCTCGCTGAAATCCGGCCTCACCGTGCCGATCATCACGTCGGCCCCGGCGTTCGCAAGCCTCGCCTGCTGCAGCAGCCAGTTCGGCGGCACAACGGAGTCGGCATCGGTGTTGGCGATCCACGTCGTCTCGAGTTCCGATGGTGCGGTGCTGCCGGGCACAGCGTTCAGCGCATGAAGGATGCCCGCCGCTCGCGCGGCACCGACGTTCTCGCTGGAGGTCTCCATGAGTTCCACCTCCGAAAACCGGGAAGCGATGCGCACGGTCTTGTCGGTGCATGAGTCGGCCACGAGCACTATGTCCACGCGCGGGGCGGCGGCTCCGAGCCCGATTCTCAGCTGCCTGGCCGACTCGCACACCGAGTCGAGGCAGCGGGCGATCAGTTCTTCCTCGTTGCGCGCTGGCACAACCACGATGATCCTGCGAAGGTCGCTCACTCTGCCAGTCCTTCCCGCTGGGCTACCGACCGCGGGTCGGCGCAGAAGACGTCGAGCAAAAAGTCGGCTTCGACGTGACCGGCAACCTGCGCCAGGGGCAACTCGGCGAGCGCACGATGCACGGCGTCACCGTCCTGCGGATAGTCGGCAACCGGATGCCGCCAGTGGCAGCCCAGAATCGTTCCGCCCGGAGCGAGGGCGTCTGCGCACCGGTCGTGCAGCGCCGCAAGGGTTGCGGCGTCGAAGTAGTACCCGACCTCGCTGATCACGATGAGATCGAACTTCTCGTGAGGAAACTCCCGGGTCACATCCAGCAGGCTCACCCGCGCATGCTCGAACCGGGCAACACGGGCTGCGGCCTTCTGCACCGCCGCACTCGAGACATCGACAGCCAGGAGGCGCGAGCTGCGCGGGGCGAGCATTTCGGTGAGCATGCCGATCGAGCATCCGATCTCCAGCACCGAGTCGTAATGCTCGAGCGGCAGCGTAGCCATCGTGATGTCGCGTTTGCGCTTCTCGTAGCGACGCGACTCGAACCCCCATGGATCGTCGTGGCGCGCGTAGAGGTTGTCGAAGTAGCCGGTGTCGAGACTCTGGCCGTGCTGCACGAATATCTCCCTCTCCCTGGCGAAATGCTGCAGGAACCGTGGTCGCAGCATCGGGGCATCCCCGCTGAGCTGCGACTCGAAACTGGCGATGGCGGCACCCTTCAGCGACCCGTCGATGTCGAGTGCTGCCAGGCAGCTCCACGGCACCTCTTCGCTCGCCGGAGTGGCCCAGTGCCACAGCCAGATCGGGTATTCCAATAGTCGGATGCCCAACTCCTCCGCGAGGCTCGCGACGAGTTCGCCGACCACCCTGTGGTCCCTGTGCCCGTCGCCGCGCCATGGCGCGACAACGAGATCGACGTCCGCGAAGTGTGGCGCCATCGCCGCGCGGATCTCGGCCGGATGTTCCCGCGTGCCCCCGTCATCGAAGCCGAGTTGCAGTACTCGAGCTGCAGGAGCCAGCTGGGCAACTGCTGCCGTGACCTCTGCCGCACGCACTGCTGCGAACTCCGAGCCTCGCGCCGCGCCATCAGTCACGACCAGCACGGTCACGGCGACCTTCTCCACGGCCGCGGCCGCGATCAGTCCGCCAGCGCCGAGAGTCTCGTCGTCAGGGTGGGCTGCGACCACGACGAGGGAGCGCACGCCGTGCAGGGAGAGCCTCGGAATGGCGGCGAGCCGGGCATCCGCGTTCCACTGCCCAACGCTCGTGCCGTCGACGGAGGCGTCGAAGCTCACCACGGTGCTGTCTCCCTGGCTGCGAGGGAACGCCCGAGCGAAGCGTCGTCTTTCTCGGCGTGGTGCTGGCGCAGGTAGAGCGAGAGGTCGGCGACTCGTTTGGCGTGGGCCTCGTCGAGGGCGAGGGGTGCCGGGCCGAGTGCACGCCCCACCCTGGCAATCACATCGTCGGATGCCCAGGCAACGGTTGCACGCACGCGCCTGGCGAGCAGCCTGCCGTCGTCGCCGGACGCCCAGCCGTCGTCGACAGCTGCTGACGCTTCGAGCAGTGCGCGGCGGCACGACTGCAGCAGTTCGTCCACCGCACCGAGGTGCATGGCGAGATACACATCCTCCGGCGACTGGCGCGCGGCCGTGTACAGCGCCCGGGCAACGCCCACTGCTCCGCCGTACCAGCATGCGGCGACCCCTATGCCACCCCACGAGAATCCCGGCCTGTGCAGGTACCAGCCCGAATCGCCGACAGCAGTGGCGGATGCCGCATGAAGGCGCACCGGACCGCTCGGAATCTCGGCCAGGCCGCGTGCATGCCATGTGCCCTCGAGCACTTCAACTCCCGGTTGCTGGAGGCTCACGGCGAAAAGCATTCGGGAGCCGTCATCGGTGGTCGCTGAGATGAGTGCCGAATCGAGCGATGCCGCCAGCGAGCACCACGACTTCGTGCCGTCCAGCTGCCAGTCCCCGGCTGCCGAAACGGGCTGGATGGCGACGACGTGCGAGGCCAGCACCGGCGTTCCCTCTGCCGCGAAGACCCCCCATGTGCCCTCGCCTGCGCGGTCTGCCATGCCGGCCTGGTCGAGAATGGCGACAGCGTCGAGGTGCGGCTCGAGCGCACGGGCCGCACCGACATCGTGAGCGGCCACCGTTGCCAGCGCCTCCCAGAGGTCACGGGTAGAACCGCTGCCAGGCACTGCTCCTGCCGCGGCCAGTCGCCTGGCCAGAGCAAGGGCCTCTGCGACGGATGCCGCAGCGGCTTCATCGGCGACCTGTGCGAACCGGCCTGGCTGGCCTTCTGCCGCGAACAGCACGGCGGTCACTTCGCACCGCCCAGTTCGGCGATGGTGGTTGCTGCGGAGATGAGTGCAAGGTGGCTGAGTGCCTGGGGCAGGTTGCCGAGAAAGCTGAGATCCTCGGGATCGATCATCTCGGCGTAGAGCCCGACGTCGTTGCCGAGCGCGACCAGTTCGCCCATCAGGTTTGAGGCTTCAGCACCACGGCCGACGCAGGCGAGCGCACTGGCCACCCAGAACCCGCACGCGACGAAAGCCCCCTCCTCGTGCTCTGCGCCCGTGTAGCGGTAGACAAGCGGCCCGACGGCCAGCTTCTGCCTGATCGCGTCAATGGTCGAAGACATGCGCGGGCCGCGATCGAAGCCCGTGATCGAATGAAGCAGCACCGAGGCGTCGAGCCGGTCGCTGCCCGGCCATGCCACCCACGCGCCGAGCTCGGCAGACCAGCAGTTGGCGGAGACCCATGCCGAGATCGCGTCCCGCTCGGCCCTCCAGCGTTCGGCGCTGCCCGGCACCTGGCCCTGTTCGCAGAGGACGACCGCGGCATCGAGCGCTGCCCAGCAGCCCATTCTCGACGACGTGTACTCGCGCAGCTCAGGCAGCTCCCACATACCGGAATCGCGCAACTGCCACTGGTCGCAGACCGCATCAGCGATCGTTGCCAGCAGACGCCCGGTCTGCACGTCGAGCACATTGCCCGCCGCAACATAACTGCGCATCAGCCGTAGGAGGTCCCCGTAGACGCCGAGCTGCAACTGGTCGCCAGCCGGGTTGCCAACGACGACCGGGCCGACCCCGCGCCATCCGGCGACATCCCGCTTGACAGGATCTGTCGCAAGCGCGCCGTCGAGCGTGTAGAAGACCCGCAGTTCCGGGCCGTTGCGACGGATGGCGGAGAGCAGCCATGAGACTGCCGCGTGCGGCTCCTCGCGCAGCCCGAACTTGAGCAGCGCATCGAGCGTATACGCCACATCGCGCACCCAGCCGAACCTGTAGTCCCAGTTCTTCTCGCCATCCATGGTCTCGGGCACGGATGTCGTGGCGGCAGCGGCGATAGCTCCGGTCGGGCTATGGATGAGCAGCTTGAGGGCGAGTGCACTGCGCTGCACGGCATCCGCCCACGGTCCGTCGTATGAGAACTCGCGGGACCACGACTTCCAGCTCGCGATGGTGCGATCGATGACGGCGTCGGTGCTCTCGGCGTGCGGCATGTGCACGGGTTCGTCGGCAGTGCCCGCGATGATCACCAGGTGGCGGGACTTCGCCTCGGTGGTGAACCGACCGGCAATTGCCCTGTGCCCGCCACCGTGCTGGCCATGCTTCGAGCCGCGCACGGCGAGGGTCACGCCGTCGATGCGCAGCACCTTGCCGTGGATCGTCTCGTCGGCCCATGGCTGCGCGGTGCCGAGCATTGTTCCCGGCTCCACCCGCCAGCGGAATGTCACCGCTCCTTTGATTCCGTCGATCCTTCTCGCCAGTTCCACCCATGGCAGGCGGCCGGCGACCCCGGTAACGAGAGCGTCAGTCACCCGCGCGCTGCCGGACGCTGTGCGAAAAGTCGTCTCGAGCACGTTCGTTCCCGGCACGTACCGGCGGGTTACGGTGAACGGCTCAGTCGGCTGGAGTTCAACGAATCCCCCGCGCTCTGCGTCGAGCAGGCGGGCGAAAGTCGGCGCAGAATCGAGAGCCGGAATGGGCAGCCAGTCCACCGCGCCATCGAGCGCGATGAGCGCGACTGTTCGCCCGTCGCCGATCGCTGCATACGACCTCAGGTCGACAGACCCGTTCTCCCGATTCGGCTGGATCGCCATCGCACACCCCGCCCCTACGGAGTGGGAGTCCCGCCGTTCACGTTCAGCGTCTCGCCGACCACATAGCTGGACTCGGCAGAGGCGAGGAAGACGAAGGCCGGGGCGAGTTCAGCAGGCTGGCCGGACCGGCCAAGAGGCGAATCCTTGCCGTATTCAGGCAGCTGCTCCGGCGGATAGCCGCCGGAGACCTGGAGTGCGGTCCAGGTCGGGCCGGGCGCGACAACATTGACGCGGATGCCACGGGGTGCGAGCTGCTGGGCGAGAGCCTTCGAAAAAGTGTTGATGCCCCCCTTCGTCATCGCGTAATCGAGCAGGAATGGCAGTTGCTTGTACGCCTCGAGCGACGCAGTGTTGATGATCGTCGAGCCAGCGACCATGTGCGGCACCGCTGCCCTCGTGATCCAGAAGTTCGCGAACAGGTTCGTGTGAAGGGTGTCTTCGAACTGCTCGTCGGTGATGTCTTCGAGCTTGTCGACCGCCACCTGCATGCCGGCATTGTTGACCAGGATGTCGAGACCACCGAGACCGTCGACAGCCTCAGCCACGAGGCTGCGGCAATACTCCTTATCGGTGATGTCGCCAGCGATCGCGATAGCCGTGCGGCCTGCAGCTTTCACCAGGTCGACGATGTGCTGTGCGTCATCCTGCTCTGACGGAAAGTAGGAGATCGCGACATCCGCCCCCTCGCGCGCGAAAGCTATTGCGACCGCGCCGCCGATGCCCGAATCACCGCCGGTGATGAGCGCCTTCCTGCCCTCGAGTCGACCTGTGCCCCGATAGCTGTCTTCACCGAGATCCGGCACGGGATCCATGCCGTGCTGAGTGCCGGGCCACGGCTGCTGCTGCTCAGGAGGGGAGATCGACGGATACCGCTCAACCGGGTTGTCGAAGGTGTACTGGTCCATGGTGGGCAAGGTAGGCCGTGCAGGCCGATGCGCCAAGGGGGTGGACAAGGCCTGCCCCTACGCCCTA
>JAODLU010000147.1 GCA_025464125.1 Microbacteriaceae bacterium
TCGCGCTGATCGAGGGCAGCGCCGAGTGGTGGCGCATCCGCGGATCTGTGCGATTGCTGGTTGTGAACGACTGGCTGCGCAAACGCTTCGCGAAGCGCAAATACCAGTCGGTGCTGCAGACCTGGCATGGCACGATGCTCAAGAAGCTCGCACTCAGCCGCGCCAGGCAAGGTCTGCGTCCCGCGATCGCAACGGTGCTCGAGAGTCGCAGGTGGGACGCGATGCTCGCCCAGAACCCCCACAGCGCCAGGGTATTCCGTCGCGCGTATGCGTTTCTCGGGCCCATCTGGCAGGACGGCTATCCTCGGGACGACGTGCTGCAGGGCGGCGATGAGGCCGCAGTCCGTGAGCGTCTTAGCATCTCCCCCGATGCGACGATCGTGCTCTACGCACCCACCTGGCGGGACGACCGGCCCGACCACGTCGACCACCTCGACGTCGCAAAATTCGCGGAGCAGCTTGGCGATGGCTACGTCACCCTGATTCGCGGTCACTCCCGAACACTGTTGCCGGGCGAGAACGTGCAGGCTCCCGGCGTAATGGATGTCACGGGCTACCCGGATGTCTCAGAACTGTTCCTTGTCGCCGATGCCCTCATTACCGACTACGCCTCGGTGATGTTCGACTTCAGCGTCACGGGCAAGCCGATCTTCTTCTTCACGCCTGACCTCGACCACTACCGTGACCAGCTGCGTGGTTTCTACTTCGACCTGCTGCCGGTCGCGCCTGGCCCCGTCGTGGCAACCGTCGATGAGCTCGTGAACCTGGTGCGCCAGAGGGATGAGGCGATACCTGAATACGCGGAGCGCTATGCCGCCTGGCAGGAGCGGTTCAATCCGCGGGATGACGGAGCCGCCGCGGACCGGGTGGTCGCCAGGCTCGTCGCAGAAAAGATGATCGGTTAGCTAAATTCCGGTGCGCGACGTGTCGACGTTATTGCGTGCTCCGCGTACCAGGCCGACGATGAATCCGGCTCCCCAACTGAGGTGCATGGTCGGCAGCACAAGGAAGAACCGCCAGCGATCACCCCAGGCCGGCCCACCGGCGGGTGAGAAACACAGCAACAGCAGAAGAACCAGGTAGGCGCCAGGCCCCAGGTACAGCAGGGAAAGAATCCAGCTGGCGAGGCCTGCGACGACTCCCGTGAGTTGCAGCACGAGCAGCACGACGCTGAGCACGAGCACTACTACGAGCGCCGGTGGAACAAAGAACCGGACGGGATTGCGCCCGCGGTAGCGCCGCACTAGTTCACCACGCCAGATGCCTGTGGACAGGAACTGGCGCACGAGCTTGTTCCAGTTCTCGCGTGGCCAGTAGGTCACTTCGAGACTGGGGTCAAACCACACCCGGTGGCCCGCAGCACGAATGCGCAGGTTGAGTTCCCAGTCCTCACCGCGGCGAACGGACTCGTCGAAGAGCTGCACCTCATCGAGAACTGATCGGCGAAAAACTCCGAGATATGCGGACTCAGCAGCACCGGCGACCGCCCCACCGTGGTAGCTGCCTCCGCCGAGCCCGAACCTGCTGTTGTATGCGCGCGCGACCGCCGACTGGAAGGGAGTCTTGCCCCTGGCCTTCATCACCCCGCCGATATTTGCGGATTCGGTTGCCTCGAGAATCTCAATCGCGCGACGTGTGTAGTCGGGTTCGAGCTCCGAATGGGCGTCGACCCGCACGACGATCGGGTAGCTGCTGGCACGGATGGCGAGGTTGAGTCCCACAGGGATATCGGTGCCAGGGTTTGGCACAGTCATTATGCGATCATCACTCGCTGCCATGCGCTGTACTACCGCGTTCGTGCTATCGGTCGATGGGCCGAGGGCGAGGATCAGCTCTTTGGCGCCCGCGTAATCCTGCGCGAGGACCGTGAGGATCGCGGCCTCGATGTAGGCGGCCTCATTGAGCACGGGGATGACGTATGAGACTCCCGGCAGGGCTGGTGCCTTAGTGGCCATGACGTCCTATGCGGGCTGATAACAGTGGGGTTGACGAGCCTAGCAGCGACACGCAACGGGCCCGGAACGGCCATCTTTTGGCAGTTCCGGGCCCGTCAGGGCTTGGCTGGGAAGGCTAGCCCAGCGTGCCAACGGTGACGTCGACAGTTGTCGACTTTCCGCCTCGCACGTAGGTGAGGGTGCTGTCAGCCTTGGCAGCGAGCGACCGCACCTGTGCGGTGAGGTCGGTGCTGTCGGTGATCGGCACGCCGTTGAAGCTGGTGATCACGTCACCCGCCTGGAGGCCAGCCTGCGCTGCTGCACCATTGGCGCTGACCTCCTTGACGAGGGCACCGACCACGGTCGCATCGGCGGTGGCGACATCAGTCACACTCGCTCCGAGGAGGCCATGGGTGGCCTTGCCGTCCTTGATGATCTCCTGGGCGACGCGCTGGGCGAGGTTCGACGGAATCGCGAAGCCGACCCCAATGCTGCCGGACTGTGAGGTTCCGCTGGTCTCTCCCGCACTGGCAATGGCCACATTGACGCCGATGACTTTGCCATCGGAGTCGAGCAGGGCACCGCCCGAGTTACCGGGGTTGATCGCGGCATCCGTCTGGATCACCGAGAGGGAGATCGTGGCCGATGCGGTGGTCGACTGGGACTGGGTGCCCTGGCCGTTGTCGAAGTTCCAGAAGTCGAAAGGACCGTTCTGGTTGTTCTGGTTCGGAGTCGTGCTGTCACCCGAGCTGGAATCCGGAGCGGCTGACGAGGCGATCGTGATGCTGCGGTTGAGCGCGCTCACGATTCCATCGGTGACCGTGTTCGACAGGCCGAGCGGAGCGCCGATCGCGATTGCAGTCTGGCCGACGTTGAGCTTGCTCGAATTGGCGAACTCGGCCGGGGTGAGCCCGCTCGCATTGGTCAGCTTGATGACGGCCAGGTCAACGATGGGGTCGGTTCCGACAACTTTGGCGTCGTAGATCCTGCCATCGGATGCCGTCACCTTGACCTTGGGATCGGCGATCTCGCCGTCGAGCGTGACGACGTGGGTGTTCGTGAGCACATAGCCGTCAGCGCTCAGGATGATGCCGGATCCCGTGCCGGCAGCAGTTGAGCTGGAAACGGAGATGGTGACGACCGACGGCTCGGCCTTCGCAGCCACAGCAGATACGACGTTGACCTTGTCCGTGTCGTTTACCGTGATGTTCTGGGCGACCGGCGCGTTCGCGGTCGTGGTGCCCTGGTTGGCCGAGACTGCCCATGCAGCGATTCCACCGCCGGCTGCTCCGCCGACGAGTGCGCCGACGGCGAGGGCTGCGACGATCACAACTGTGCTCGAGCGCTTAGCGGGTGTCGTTGAAGTTGTTGTTGCGCCAGCAGTCGTTGCCGGGGCTTCTGAGCTTTCGGTGGCGAAACTTTCGGTGGCGGGCGCATCAGTGGCGGCCGCTTCCGCAGCTGCGGGTTGCGCTGCTGGAACTTCAGTGGTGGGGGCTTCGGACTCGGGGTTTTCGGGCGAAATCTCTGGGTCCTGCGTGCTGTCGGTCATCAGGGTGCTCCTTCCAAGCGCTGCAAGCATCTCGGTCCAACCTGAACATTCTATTTGCAGCCGCTGTGAGGCAGCCGTTGCTTATCTCTGCCTTTGCTCGAAGGGGTCAGCACCCCGGGTCCGTGTGGCGCACGCCGCACTCCCGGCCAACGAGAACCGTATTCGCATCGCCGACCGAGACGACGAGTTGGTTCGCGGGGATCGACAGCGTGCCGCTGATGCGCGACCACGCGCCAGTGGCATAGCGATACTCGGCGCTGTAGTCGACAGTGAGGTCGATGCGGAACGTGCCAGCCGCACGAAAGATGTGACTGGTCGACGTCTGGTCGAACTCCGCAATCCCCTGGGCCGCCCAGGTCGAGCCTCCATCCCGGTAGGAAGCGTTCAGGCCGTCGCCATACGCCCAGCGAAAGCGTTGTGCTGTGAAACGAACGGATGCCGGATGCCCGAGCAGTAGGCCCTCGCGAACAAGCACTCCGCCGTCCGAAAAGAAGTTGGTGTCGAGTCCGATCACCGTCCAGCCGTTGGGTTCCATGCGATCGACGCTGGCGTCCGGAGCAAAACTGGCTACGTCTACCAGCGTGACGGAACCTGTGTCCTCGTCGGACACCGTGTAGTTGTCGCGAAGGGCCGGACAGCCGTCACCGCCGCGACTGCAGTCCCGCGGCTTGGTCGGCCTGGCGCGAGGGAGTGTCGACCGCGAGGGCGAGTCTGCTTCGCCGCTCGTGCCCGGCTGCTGGTCCGAGCCGCGGAGGGTGACATCGTTGCCGCCGGTTTCTGCGGTGACGCATGTG
>JAODLU010000152.1 GCA_025464125.1 Microbacteriaceae bacterium
CAGTACGTGCTGAACGCCGACCTGCCCGGCATCGACCCTGGGTCGGTCGACGTGGATGTTGACGGGCAGCTGCTCACCATTCGTGCGCAGCGCACGGCATCCTCCAACGAGGGCGCGAAGTGGCTATCGCAGGAGCGGCCATACGGCGCATACCTACGCCAGTTCAGCCTCGGCGACGGTGTCGACCCCGAGAAGATCAGCGCCCACTACGACAACGGCGTACTCAGCGTTGTCTTGCCGGTGAGCGAGCGGGCCAAGCCACGCAAGATCCAGATCGAGTCGGCGGCTCAAGGGAGCGAACGCCAGGAGATCGCGAGCTAGGTGATGAGCGTTCGCCCCGACGGGCGGCAGGTAGGCCATAGAAGAGCGAAAGGCCGGAGCGAGGGCATCCTCAGTCCGGCCTTTCGCTTGTGCAGCTTGTCTATGAGTTGCGAACGTTCTGCTGGGACTCCTGCGCGCTGTCCTTCACGTCACCCGCAGCAGACTGCGCCTCGCCTTTGACGGTATCCATCGCATCCTGCGCGGTTTCTTTGACTGAGTTCAGCCCGTCCATCGCTGGCTCCTTCAGGTTCTGGCCGACCTCCTGGGCAGCAGACTTGACAGCGTCGATGGCCGGGGCAGCCTTCTCCTTGGCGGTCTCGGCCAACTCCTGCTCTTTCTGGCTGGCCGGGATGAGCGATGAGACCAGCAGGCCAACCCCGAGGGCGACTAGTCCGACCGCGACGGCGTTGCCCTTTGCTGCTGCTGCAGCTTTCTGCGGAGCGCCCTTTACGGAGCCGGCAGCTGAGGACCCGCTGTCTTTGGCGTCATGCACGGAGCCCATGACTGACTCCTTGAATGAGCTGAACTTGCCCTTCACCTTTTCGGTCTGGCGGTGGGCGATGCTCGAGGGGTTGACCTTGTCGGCGAGCGCGTCGACATCCGATCCCAGGTTTAGCCTGGTGCGTTCGATTTCTTCGCGGATCTCTTCCGGGCTCTTGCTTTCGTTTGTCATGCTCATGAGTTGCCTCCAGGCTTCAGGGTTTCGGGAATCTTTTTGAGGGAATCGACGGTCTTCGGCGCTCCCTTGACGCTCTTCATTGCAGCGCGACCGCGCAGGAACAGGATGAGCGCGACAATTGCGTACACGACCGCCACGACAAGGCCGGACCAGGCATTTCCGATCAGGTATCCGAGCGCCCACCAGGCGGCTATCGACAGGAACAACAGCGCGAAGAGGCCCGTGAGCCCTGCGCCACCGAACATGCCTGCGCCCTTGCCAGCGCGCTTCGCTGATTCGGTGAGCTCAGCCTTCGCCAGCTCGACCTCCTGCCGAAACAGTGTCGAGATGTCCTGGGAGACGCCGCTCAACAGGTTGCCGAGCGATGTCGAACCCGCGCGATCGCTCGCGCTCGAGTCGCTCACTGTTCTGTGTCGCTATCGTCAGCGGCGGAGGCGGCGAGGGATTTGCCGAGACGCCCCGCCAGGATGCCGACACCTGCAGCGATCGCGATGAACGTGCCTGGCCTGCGCGCCGCGAAGGACCTGACTTCGCTGAGCAGGGATCCCGGGTCGCGCTCGTCGAGCCATGTCGCGACGGATTCCGCCCGCCCACCGAGGTTGCGCACCAACTCGGACGCGACGCCGCCGGTCGAGCTCTCGGCCATCGAGCTGAATTCTTCGCTCACGTCGCGAAGCCCTGTCGCGACGCGCTTCTGCTGCGTAGCGGCTTGACCTTTCAGCTCGTCTGTCGCCTGGCCCAACAGCTGCTTCGCCTGGCCTTTGGCTTCGGATGCAACCTCCTTGACCTGGTCCTTGGTCACGCCCGCGACCTGTTTGGTCGCGTCCTTCGCGTCACCAGCTACGTTCTGCGCTTCGTCCCGAACTGCTTCGGCTTTGCCAGACGGGTTCGCCGAATCCGCGGTCGAGTCAGAACCGGGTGTGGATTCGTACAGGTCAGCTCCGTCTACCGTGTCCGTCTCGTCGACGGTATAGATAGAGGATCCGGGCGTGCTGCTCACGGTCTCTTCGAAGATCGGAGTGCTCGGCGGGGAATTGTTGTCAGATGCGTATGAGGTCATGGTTTCCTTCGTTCTTGGACGTTGCCGTCAGGTCACTTGAAAGGCAGACAGTAGGCCGGAGTCGTTTGGAAGCCAGCGATTGACCCGACGCCAGATAGGGGTAGCGGATGCGACACGCCAGTGAGTTTTGTCGAGCGTTCTGACCTGCCATAATCGTGACAACCCTGGAGTCCCTGCTCCTCTGTGCTCGTTGTCCCACATCGTCGACTTCGCGGCCGGGTCCAATCATTCCCAGTTGGAGACCACGTGAAGCTCGCCGTTCGAAAGACGTCCACAGTTCTTGCGGCCTTTGCCACCGTGGGCGTTTCGAGTCTTTTCATGGGCGCGGCTCCAGCTAACGCTGTGACTTCGGATGACTGCGGCCCGGACGGCACTCTTATCTCTGCTGGCGTGTGTGAGCAGACCTTCGACGCGGGCACGACAACCTTCACGGTTCCGACCGCAGCAACCAAGCTCGAGGTGCTGCTCGTCGGCGCCGGCGGCGCTGGTGCCGACCAGGACTCGAGCCAGGTCACGCCGACGACGACCGGCTACGCGGCAGCTGGCGGCGGCGGCGACGTGCAGATCTTCAACTTCGATTCCAACCCGAACGCCAGCCTGACGATCACGGTCGCCCAGGCGGGCGGCCCACTCTCCAGCACGGTCACAGATGGCGTCACCCCCCACAGCGTGCAGAACGGGGACGACGCCGCAACTAACGGGCAGGTCGGCGGGGCCAGCGGCAGCGGCAAAGCCGGCGCCATTGGAACGGGCTCCGACGCCATCCCATATGGAGCGGGCGGCGGAGCAGGCGCGAGTCCGTTGAACAATGCAGACGGCGGCGCTGGCGTCACCGTGTCCGACATCGGCGCTGGAACCCTTTTCGCCGGTGACGGCGACTGCTTCGGCGGCGGCGGTGCCATAGGCATCGTGGACGTAAAGGGCGAGGCCACCTGTGGTGGGGGAGAACCTACCGATGACACAGGCGCCACTCTCGTCGCCCCTGCGCTCAATAGTGGCGGTGGCGGCGGCGGACTGAACATCACCAGAACGCTTGAGCAGGGCCGCGCGGGATCCGACGGATTCGTGTCAGTGCGCTGGCAGCTCGCCCCGGTCACCTTCGTGCTCACCTTCGCGGCCAACGGTCACGGCACAGCACCGGCCCCGCAGACGATTGTCGCTGGCCAGCCAGCTACCAAGCCGGCTGACCCGACCGCAGACGGTTTCGAGTTCAAGGGCTGGTTTGCGGATGCCGCACTCACGATCCCCGCGGACTTCTCAGCACCCGTGACCAGCGCAACCACCTTCTACGCATCGTGGGCAGCACTGCCAGCACTCGCGGCGACCGGTGGAGCCCCGAGCCCCGTCGAAATGCCGATCGGCATCGCGGCACTCGTCGCCGGTGCTGGCCTGTTCGCCTTTGCCGCCTACCGTCGCAAGCGCAAGGCGAACTGAGCCTCAGCTCTCCTTGTATTGCTCGGACAGCGTGCGGCGCAGCGGTTTGCCGGTCGCGGTTCGGGGGATGGTGTCGACCCGTGCAACGAGCTTCGGCGCGGCTGAGCCGAACTCGGCAGTGAGGTCGGCGACGAGGGCCTTGATGTCGATACCCGCTTCCGTCACCAGTACCATGCCGATCTGCGTCAAACCGGATTTGGCCTCGTAACCGAAGCTGGCGGCATCCGTCACCTGGGGGTTCTGCAGCGCGAAATGGTCGAGCCTGGTCGGGTCGATCTTGACGCCACCGGCGTTCAGCAGCTCGGACTCGCGCCCAGTGATGGTGAGCCCGCCATCTGCGCGGATGAGCCCAAGGTCGCCCGGGTAGAACCAGCCGTCTTTGAACGCCAGCTTCGTGCCGTCGGGGTTGCCCAGGTATTCGTGAATCATGCCAACGCTCTTGAGGCGCACGCGACCTGCCCGGCCGTTGGGCAGCGGCTGGTCGTCTTCGTCCACGATCTGGGCCTGCGAGCCGGGCAGGAGGTGGCCAGCATCTGACGGGTCTTCGGAGTCGTATGGCCGCACGGCGATACCCCCAGCCTCGGTCGAGCCGTAGTTGCTCGCCACGACGCAGCCCTCTGCGACAACGCGCATGCGTGCGGCAAGCACTGGTGGCATCGCGGTTCCGCCGACGAAGACGCTCTGGATGCTCGGCAGCGTGCGATTCTGCCGCTCGAGCTCATCGACCACTGCCGCCACCTGCTGGGCCGAGCCCCTGAGCGATTTCGCGGAGTACTGCGCCACCACGCGCACGACCACGTCGGGCGCTGCCCCTCCTACACAGAGGTATGGCTGGCCGCCTTTGACGCTCAGGAAGAATTCGCCAATGCCCCACGCGGTGCCGGTGTCCATCATCACGACGTGTGGGCCGCCCTGGAACCAGGCTGGCAACACCAGATCCATCAGCTGTTCCATCTCGCGGCCCAGTGCCATGGCGTTCGCGCTTCCCGTGGTTCCGCTGGAAAACACGATCCGCAGGGTGTCGATCGGCGCTTCACTCGGGCTGATTCCGTAGGGGTTCTCCTGCACCTGTCGCAGAAAGCGCTCGTCCACACTGATGACCTCCGCGCCCCGCTGGACTGCGGGGGTGCCCCGCGTGAAGAGCCAGTCGACCTGAAAGACGCCGTCAGCCACATAACCGTCGGGCAACACCGTGCTGATGCCGGCCTCGTGGTAGACGGCCTCGGTGAAAAGGATGCTGAGCTGGTCTGGCAGGTCGAGCGCCACGATGTCGCCGGCCTTCACTCCCAGTCGCCGCATCTCGAAGGCGAGCTGCTTCACGTAGACAACAGCTTCGGCGTTGGTCATGACCTGCTCGGCAGACTGGGAGAAAACGCCCCTCGGGTTGTCGTCGGCATTCTTCTGGAGGTGCAGGAATGGGTTCACAACGGGTGCGGTGGGCATCCCGTCAGGGTAGCGGCGTTCGGTGGAGGCTTGCAGGCGGGAGCTCCCGTACCGGGGGCGAAATTCACAATTGCGGGGGCTACCGTGCAAGGCATGCCCCCGGCAATCACCCTGATCAGCTACAACCTGTGGCAGTCGCGCGCCCGAGGCGAACTGCCGGGCCTTGTCGCGACATACGAGCCCGACCTGCTGTGCCTCCAGGAGGTCGGCGGCAGTCACCTCCCGACCCGCATCGGCCCGCTGGTGCTCGCGGTCACAACTACGACGAACTACTTTCGAGTTGCGCTGTATGTGCGTGAGGACAGGTTCGAGATCGTGGCGGCATCCCCGTTCCGGCTCTTCCG
>JAODLU010000161.1 GCA_025464125.1 Microbacteriaceae bacterium
TGCCCAGCCGACGATGATGCTCCACAGCTGGTTGTTGTTGTATGTGAGCACCCCGTAGCCGTAGCGGCCGACAGGTATCGGGTTGAGCGCGTAGAAGTCGCGGGACGCACCGTTGATGCCGTCAGAGCCGCCGGTGAGGCCGCTGATCGCCGGCGTCTTGACCGTGTATCTCACGATCTCGGCGGCGGCGATGGTCACGATGCTCAGGTAGTCCGCCCGCAGCCTCAGCGTTGGTATCCCGAGGATGAGAGCGAAGATCACTGCGCCGATTACGCAGGCGATCAGCGCCGCCCACAGCGGCCAGCCGAACTTGACGGTGGTGATGGCGAAGAAATAGCCACCGACGGCCATGAAGCCGGCCTGCCCGAAGTTCAGCAGGCCGGTGAAGCCGAAGTGCACAGCGAGGCCGAGGGCCGCGAGCGCGTAGCCGATGGTGAGGGGCGACAGAATCTGGCCGAAGGCCAGCGGGATGAAGTTCCAGTCCATGTCCGATTCCTAACCGATCCGGTCTTTGCGACCCAGGATGCCCTGTGGCCTGAATATCAGGATGATGATCATCACTGCGAGGGCCGCGACGAACTTCATGTTCGACGGGATGAAGATCGTCGAGAGGTCGACCAGCAGGCCGATGACGAGCGAACCGACGAGCGCACCGAACGCCGTGCCGAGACCACAGAGGGTGACAGCGGCGAAGATGAGCAGAAGGATGCTGGCACCCGTTTCCCAGTTGACCGGCTGGTAGTAGCCGATCAGGGCACCGGAGAGGCCGGCGAGTGCGCCACCGCCCACCCAGACGATGCGGATGACCCGCTCGACGTTGATTCCCGTTGCTGCAGCCAGCGACCGGTTGTCTGACACCGCCCTGGTTGCCTTGCCTACACGGGTTCGCAGCAGCATGTAGGCCACCCCGAGCAGAACCACTATGCAGATGATCGGGCTCACGACATCCATGAACCGAAGGTGCACGGGGCCGAGCGAGAGGAATGAACTGCTGTCGCTCGGAGTGACCAGGAGGCCAGGGCCGAAGGCGAACTGGAAGATGTAGCGCAGTGCGAGCGAGAGGCCGATGCTCACGATCATGAGGGGGATGAGCCCGACGCCCTTCTTTCGAAGAGGTTTCCATAGCCCGAGGTCCTGCAGGTAACCGAATGCACCACCGATCACGAGGGCGAGCACGATGCCGAGCCAGCCCGGCAGGTGCCCGATGCCCGAGACGACGTAACCGACGAGACCACCGAAGGTGACCAGCTCGCCGTGCGCGAAGTTGTTGAGGCCTGTTGTGCCGTAGATGAGCGAAACGCCAACCGAGGCGAGCGCGAGAAGCAGGCCGAAGATCAGGCCGGTCGCGATGCGCGGAAACACGACCTCAGCGAATCCGGGACTGGAATCGCTCGAGCCGGGAGATGAGGTGCTCGATGAACCGGGCACAGGAGTCGCAGCGCCGTCGCCGAGCAGGTAGTAAGCCGGAACGCCTTCGTTGCCAGCGTCGACCTCGACATCGCGCAGGTTTTCGCCGAGTACCTTGCCCTTGCCCGCTGGCAATGTCTCGGTGTCGACAACCACCTTGTATGTGCCGGGCCGCGGCACCTCGACTGTCGCGCGACCGTCGTCGCCGGTGGTGGCGCTTGCCGTGAAGCTCTTCGGCCCGGTCACCTTGACGGTCACCCCTGGAATGTTGCTCTTGTCTGCCGCGACGCGAACCCAGACACCGATGCTCTGGGTCTCAGCCGCCTCGGTTGGCGTCGGGGTCGGGTCAGCAGCCGGCAGCACCTGGGCGCTGGCGGGCTGCGCCGCACCGAAGGCAACACCAGCCAGTACCAGGGCAAAGATACCGAGCAGCAGCCGCACAATTTGGGGACTGGCCCTGAGCGCTTTCACCATGTGGACCTCCATGAACAGGTTCGTCGGGACGGTGCCGCCACCGCTCCATCGCGCTGACGTTACTTTGCGTTTGTGTCCCCTGTGTTTCGCGAGGGACACAATCTGTGTTGGCTAATTATGTATGGGTGGAATAGAGGGAGCGCTATCCCGTTAATATTGCCTAACCGGGTTTCAGCGCCGCAGCCCGGCTTGCCTAATCACCTTCGCGCGAAAAAGAGGACACATGGACCAGCCGGATCCATTCGGTTTTATCGGTCTCACCTACGACGATGTGATGCTGCTGCCGGGGCATACAGACGTCATCCCGAGTGAGGCTGACACGACGACCCGCCTCAGTCGTCGCATCACAGTGAACGCACCCCTGCTCTCTTCGGCAATGGACACCGTCACCGAATCACGCATGGCCATCGCGATTGCCCGCCAGGGCGGAATCGGCGTGCTGCACCGCAACCTCTCCATCGCAGACCAGGCCGAACAGGTCGACCTCGTCAAGCGCTCAGAGTCCGGCATGATCACGAACCCCGTCACGACGACTCCCGACGCCACGGTGGCTGAGGTCGACGCTCTCTGCGGGCAGTTCAGGGTGTCGGGGCTGCCGGTCGTCGAGGGTGACGGCAGGCTCGTCGGCATCATCACCAACCGCGACATGCGATTCGTCTCACCGTTCGAGAAGTCGACGACGCTCGTACGAGACGTGATGACCAAGGCTCCGCTCATCACTGCTCCAGAAGGCATCGACCCTGATGACGCCATCGCCATCTTCGCCCAGCACAAGATCGAGAAGCTTCCCCTGGTCGACCGCGATGGCAGGCTTCGCGGCCTCATCACCGTCAAAGACTTCGATAAGTCGGAGAAGTATCCGAACGCGACCAAAGACGAGTCGAGCAGGCTTCGCGTCGCCGCAGCCATCGGTTTCTTCGGCGATGCGTGGGAGCGCGCAATGACGCTGGTCGATGCGGGCGTGGACGCGCTTGTCGTCGACACAGCCAACGGCGACAGTGCCGGTGTCATCGACATCATCCGTCGACTGAAGAGTGATCCTGTTGCAATGCACGTCGACATCATCGGCGGAAACGTGGCGACCCGCGGTGGTGCGCAGGCGCTGGTGGATGCCGGCGCTGACGCGATCAAAGTCGGCGTTGGTCCAGGGTCCATCTGCACGACGCGCGTCGTGGCGGGAGTCGGAGTGCCACAGGTGACCGCGGTCTACGAGGCATCGCTCGCGGCTCGTGAGCACGGCATCCCGGTAATCGCAGATGGTGGCCTGCAGTACTCGGGCGACATCGCCAAGGCGCTCGTGGCCGGTGCTGACACCGTGATGCTCGGGTCGCTGCTCGCGGGCTGTGACGAGAGCCCCGGCGACCTTGTGTTCGTGAACGGTAAGCAGTTCAAGAAGTACCGCGGCATGGGTTCGCTTGGAGCACTGCAAAGTCGTGGCGAGAAGACCTCGTACTCGAAGGACCGTTACTTCCAGGCCGACGTGCCGTCTGACGACAAGCTCATCCCTGAGGGCATCGAAGGCCAGGTTCCCTATCGCGGACCACTCTCCGCTGTGGCGTACCAGCTGCTCGGTGGCCTCCGCCAGTCGATGTTCTACACGGGAGCGCGCACGATCGAGGAGCTCAAGCAGAAGGGCAAGTTCGTGCGCATCACGGCTGCCGGCCTGAAAGAGTCGCACCCGCACGACATCCAGATGACGGTAGAGGCGCCGAACTACTCGCGGTAAGCGACAGCGCGCATGCCCCGGCAAAGGGCGCGGGTAGGCTTGCGCTGTGAGTGACGTAGAAATCGGCCGCGCCAAGCGTGCCCGCCGGGTGTACGCCTTTGACGACATCGCCATCATGCCGAACCGCCGCACCCGCAACCCTGAAGACGTGTCGGTCAACTGGTCCATCGACGCGTACCAGTTCAGCATCCCCTTCCTCGCAGCACCGATGGACTCGGTGGTCTCGCCGGCGACGGCGATCCGCATCGGCCAGCTCGGCGGACTCGGCGTGCTCGACCTCGAGGGCCTCTGGACGCGATACGCAGACCCAGAGCCACTGCTCGAGGAGATCCGCTCGCTGCCGGCCGGCGAGGCGACCAGGCGTATGCAGGCCATCTACTCCGAGCCGATCAAGCCTGAACTTGTGACCGAACGGCTGGCTGAGATCCGGGCGTCCGGAGTCACGGTCGCCGGCGCTCTTTCGCCGCAGCGCACCCAGGAGCTTTACGAGACCGTCGTCGAGGCTGGCGTCGACATCTTCGTGATTCGCGGCACCACGGTGAGCGCTGAGCACGTCTCCAAAAACCAGGAGCCGCTCAACCTCAAGAAGTTCATCTACGAGCTGGACGTTCCGGTGATAGTCGGCGGCGCCGCCGGCTACACCCCGGCGTTGCACCTCATGCGCACGGGCGCGGCCGGTGTGCTGGTCGGCTTCGGTGGTGGAGCTGCTTCGACGACTCGGGCGAGCCTCGGCATCCACGCTCCGATGGCGACAGCGATAGCGGATGTCGCTGGCGCGCGCCGCGACTACATGGACGAGTCGGGCGGCCGCTACGTGCATGTGATCGCCGATGGCGGGCTCGGCACCAGCGGCGACATCGCGAAGGCATTCTCGGTTGGCGCTGACGCTGTGATGCTCGGCTCGACGCTGGCGAGGGCTACCGAAGCGCCAGGCGGCGGCTGGCACTGGGGAGCAGAAGCCCACCACGGCGAGCTGCCCCGCGGCAATCGCGTCGAGGTCGGCTCCCTTGCACCGCTCGAAGAGATACTGTTCGGACCGTCTTCGGTTGCCGACGGAACCGTCAACCTGGTCGGAGCCCTGCGCAGGTCGATGGCGACTACGGGCTACTCAGACCTCAAAGAGTTCCAGCGCGTCGAAGTCGTAGTCGCGCCGTACAACAAGTAGGCAAGCCTGACGGCTCAGTTCGGCGTGCCGAGCTGCAGTTTCAGCTGGGCGAGCTCGTCATTCGCGAGCTTCAGCATCTCGTGGGCCTGCATCTCGTGCAGGGTGACCAGGACAAGCTGGCGCCATGCGGCGTCGGCGGTGAGACGATCGATGTGCTGCTGGCCGGTCGCCGAGCGCACGATCTGCGCCCACCGTTGGATTTCCGCCGCCCGCTCCTCGCCACTCCACTGCCCGCGGCCGCTGAGGTGGGTGGGAAACGAGATTGCCGTCATGCGGGTCGAAGTCGCGCCGTTCACCACACCCGACATGAGCATCCTGCGCCACTGGTACTGGTCTGGCCACTGCCCTTCCGGCGTGGTCTGCCATGGGGTCTGGGCGCGGTCATAGAGCGCGCGGGTGTGGGCAGTGCCCGTGATGCTGACAAAGCTGAAGCCACGGTCGATGTCGCACAACCGGTGGACGAAGGCGGAATCGGAGAGGTCGCCGGGGTAGAGGTGCACGGCCCCGTCCGGATCGATCCGACCGTTGAGCGATTGCACAAGGTCCCGCGTCTCCAGCAGTCCTGAGAGGTCTTCGAGGTGGTTCGGCAGCATGAGATCGTCGTCGCACATGTAGGCGATCACCTCGCCGACTGAGCGGAGGATCGCGGTGTGCCGGTGGATCTCGCCGTGGTTGGGCCCCTTGGGGAAGTCGAGAAAGTGGATGCGCGGATCGCTGGCCTCGAGCGCCCGGCTGACCTGGCGCACCTCGGTTGTGACACCGTCGCCTACGATCAGGATCTCGAAGTCCTGCAGTGTCTGGTCGAGCACGGATTCGATGGTCAGCGGCAGGGTCGCCGCATGATCGAAGGTGGGGATGAGCACGGTGACGCGGGTCATGGTCGGCGTCCTTTCGATGGGCCGGGGTATGGATCCTCTGCCAGTACAAGCACTGTCGATGCCGGGTCGTCGAGTGTGTACGAGACGTAATCGCCGGGATTGAGATGCACAGTATCGCCCGGGGTCGCCAGGCGGAAGTGCTCGAGTTCAGTGCTCTCGGCATCGTGCAGGTGCACCTCCGCGCCGCCAGAGACGAGCACGATCGTCTCGCGGCAGCGCACGGCGTGATCCCCGCGGGAAGTGCCGGCGGGCATCGCGGTGACGACGAAGACCCGGCTCGGTTTGTATGGAAGGTCAGCGTGCTCCACCGGCAGCAGCCGCCCGCGATCGTCGGAGTATGTGGCGAACTTCTGTACCCTCATGCTGCTTCCCATCCGGCAAGGGCCGACTCCACACGTAGGATCTCGTCTTCGGTCAGTTCCGGCGTGCACGGCAGGCTCAGGATGTGCCCGGCGAGTGTTCGGGCCACAGGTGTCCGGGCATCCTGCAGCTGCAGTCCCGGCATGTCGCCGACGACGAACGGGTAGTGCACAGCAGTTCGGATGCCCATGGCCGACAGGTGACGCGCCAGGCCATCGCGGTCATCTGAGCGCACCACCGCGTGGTGGGCGACGCCCAACTGTGGATCGCCAAGAAACGTGCTGCCGCGCACGACCGCCCGATACCTGTTGAGAATCTGAAGACGACGCGCGTTGCGGGAATCGAGGAACTGGAGTCGGGCCTGCAGGATCGCGGCCTGGATGGGATCCAGCCGAGAATTGCGACCGCGAGCGAACGCGATGGAGTGGCTGTCGTCCCAGCCATACTGTGCGAGCTGGCGCGCGTGGGATGCGACTTCGGACTCGGCGAAGACGACCGCGCCGGCATCGCCAACTGCCCCGAGATTCTTCGTGGGATAGAAGCTGTACGTGGCCGCGTCGCCGACGTGCCCAACATGACGTCCTTCGCGGCGGGCGCCATGAGCCTGTGCGCAGTCTTCGATGAGGCGGAGGCCACGCTGGCGTCGCCAGGCATCGAGCGCCGCGAGGTCGAGAGGGTCACCGTGAAGGTGGGCGACCACGATGGCGACCACATCGGTTCGCTGGCCCGAGGCCGCTGCCGCCGTGGCTGGAGTTGGTGCGAGCGTGATCGGGTCGAGGTCCACCGGGAGCGGAACGAGA
>JAODLU010000166.1 GCA_025464125.1 Microbacteriaceae bacterium
CTCGGTGCTCGAGTCGAGACGGCTGAATGCGAAGAAGGTGACGAGCCCGACCGCGACGATGATCACGAAGTATGCGATGCCCTGGATCAGGAGAGCGGCGCCGAACGTCGGCTTCGGGTTGCGACGCAGCACTCTGAAGGCTGCGCCGAGGATAGTGCCGAGATCGAGCGGACGAAGCGGAATCAGGCCGGGCTTCGGAGGCGGGGTCCACCCCTGGTTGCCCTGGCCTGCGGCTGGGGTTCCGGTCGGAGCAGGCGCGTAGCCGGCGAATGGCGGAACCGGTCCGCCGGGAGACTGCCACTGGCCGTTGTCACTCACTGCTGCCCACTCACTGGTGCTCCATCACTGCCCTGTACAAGCCTGGTCGTGGCTCAACGAGTGCTGCCGTGCCCCAGGCACAATGCTTTCACACTCGACTACTCTTATGCGAAAGCCGCTCACCCCCCTACGGGTGCCCCATCGACGAGGAAAGATGACCGCACGCATCCTTGTCGTCGACGATGACACCGCCCTCTCAGAGATGATCGGCATCGTCCTTCGTTCCGAAGGCTTCGAGCCCGTCTTCTGTGCTGACGGTTCCCTGGCGCTCGCCGCATTCCAGGAGTCGAGGCCTGACCTGGTCCTGCTCGACCTGATGCTGCCGGGCAAAGACGGCATCGAGGTATGCCGCGAGCTTCGGGCTGAGTCGGGCGTTCCGATCATCATGCTGACCGCGAAATCCGATTCGACGGATGTGGTGCGTGGCCTTGAGAGCGGCGCAGACGACTACGTGGTCAAGCCTTTCAATCCGAAAGAGCTGGTGGCACGTGTTCGCACCAGGCTGCGCCCGGCGTCGACGGGCAACACCGACGTGCTGCAGGTCGGCGATCTCACCCTCGACGTCGCGGGCCATGAGGTCAAACGCGGGCCCGCCAAAATCAACCTGACCCCGCTGGAGTTCGAACTCCTGCTGGCGCTCGCGCTTAAACCGCAGCAGGTGTTCACCCGCGAGATGCTGCTCGAGCAGGTGTGGGGCTACCACTACAAGGCAGACACCCGGCTGGTGAATGTGCACGTGCAGCGCCTGCGCGCCAAAGTAGAAGAAGATCCAGACAACCCGCGCATTGTCATGACGGTGCGTGGCGTCGGCTATCGCGCGGGCTCCAGCTGACGCTTCTGTCATGAGATTCTTCGATTGGCGTGCCTGGCCCGGTCGACTGGTGCGCCTCTGGCGACTGTCGCTGCAATTCCGCACGGTGTCGATCACCGTGCTCTTGTCTGCATTCGCGGTGCTCATCATCGGTTTGTACATTTCGGTTAGCATCGGCAACAACCTCTTCGACTCGCGCAGCAGGCAGATCCAGGATGAGGCGCGCAGCGCCCACAACCTGGCCCAGGAGATCTTCGACGCGGCGGGCACGTCGAACGACCAGGGCACAACTGTTGAGCTGGACAGCCTGCCCGGCACCGTGCAGGACAAGGTGTTGCCCTCGACCTCGACGCCAGGGGGCACGGCATTCGCGCTGCTTCGGAGCCCCGGCCAGTCCACATCCCAGGTGATGCAGTCCACCAGGAGCACGAACTTTCCTAGTGCCCTTCTCAGCGATTCACTGCGGTCCGGTGTGAGGCGAGACGTCGAGCACGTGCAGTTCCAGTCGGTGACGCTGCCGAGCGGATCGCCGGCTCTCGTCGTCGGCTCCCAGGTGACTGTGCCGTCGGCCGGCGACTACGAGCTGTACCTGGTCTACGACCTGGTCCAGGCACAGCAGACACTCACCTTCGTGCAGCAGACCCTGCTGCTCGGTGGACTTGCGCTGATCATCCTCATCGGGGCTGTCACGTACACGATCGTGCGGCTGGTTGTCGGCCCCATTCGGATAGCGGCCGAGACGAGCGAGAAGCTCGCTGCCGGACAGCTGCAGGAGCGCATTCCCGAGCGCGGTGACGACGTCATCACCACCCTCGCGCGCTCGTTCAACCGCATGGCGGACAGCCTGCAGGAACAGATCGTCAAGCTCGCCGAGCTGTCGAGGCTGCAGCAGAGATTCGTTTCTGATGTCTCGCACGAGCTGCGCACACCGCTCACGACCATCCGGCTGGCCGGCGACGTTCTCTACGACCAGCGGCAGGCATTCGAGCCGGCGACAGCACGCACTGCGGAGCTGCTGCACACGCAGGTGCAGCGCTTCGAAATCCTGCTCGCCGACCTGCTCGAGGTGAGTCGTTACGACGCAGGAGCCGTGCAGCTGGAACTCGAGCCAACCAACCTCGTGCGCCTGGTTGAAGACGCGATCGACTCGATGACCCCCCTGGCCGAGGGCAGGGGGTCCGAGCTGCGCCTGGTCGCGCCCGGCGGCTATTTCGAGGCAGAGGTCGATGCCAGGCGCATCCGTCGGATCCTGCGCAACCTGCTCGGCAATGCGGTCGAACACGGCGAGGGCAGGCCCGTAGTTGTGACAGTCGACAGCAACGCCAGTGCCATCGCCCTGGCGGTTCGCGATTACGGGATCGGCATGACCCAGCAAGATGTCGCGCAGGTCTTCGACAGGTTCTGGCGTGCTGACCCTTCCCGTCAGCGAACCATCGGCGGCACGGGTCTCGGTCTCGCGATCGCGCTCGAAGACGCGGTGCTGCACGAAGGCTGGCTTGAGGTGTGGTCCGAATTCGGCGACGGCACGTGCTTCAGGCTGACACTGCCCAGGGTGCGCGGAATCGCGATCGACAGTTCACCGCTCGACCTGCCCCCAGACGAAAGAGTCGCAGTGGAAGAAGGTGTCTCATGACGTCCGTCACCCGAAGGGCAGCATTCGCCGCCGCCGCGCTCGCACTTGTCGCCGTGCTGGCGGGCTGCGTGGGCATCCCCGGCTCGAGTTCCGTCAACCAGGGTCTCGCCATCGCACAGGACTCCAGCGGCGCGAACTTCGAGTTCAACCCTGAAGGACCGACCGCTGGTGCGAGCCAGCAGGACATCCTGCGGGGATTCGTGGCGGCGTTCACATCGTCGACCGGTGGTTACGCGGTGGCCAAGCAATACCTGAGCGATGAGTTCGCCAGCAAGTGGGACCCAAGGCAGAGCGTGCTCATACGCTCGGGGGTCCCCAGACTGCTGCCGATTGACAGCGCAACCATGGAATACGACTTCACCACCGTTGCGACCGTCGACAGCGCGGGTTCGTATACGGAAGCGACCCAGTCGTCGAGTCTTAGGTTCGGGTTCACGAAGGCAAGCGGGCAGTGGCGAATCTCTGCTGCACCCTCAGGAATTGTGCTCTCGCAAGAGACGTTCAAGCGCATTTTCAGCAAGAACTCGCTCTACTTTCTCGACCCGACGAGCCAGCGTCTCGTTCCCGACCTGCGCTGGTTCCCCAGCGGCACAGCGGCGACACGCATTGTCTCGGCCCTGCTCGACGGGCCACCGGCCTGGCTCGAGGGAGCGGTTCGCACCGAGTTTCCCGATGGCACCAAGCTGTCGGATGCCGGCAGCCTCGTCACCGTCGACTCCGGGGTTGCCCGGGTCGACCTGACCCGTGAAGCGCTGGCGGCGAACGCGCGGGAACGCCAGCTCATGCTGCTCCAACTGTCGGAGAGCCTGCGTACCGTGGCCAACATTTCGAGCGTCAGCATTTCGGTGCAGGGCGCAGCACTGGCCATCGATGATCTCGCTGGCACCGCCCCCGACACGAACGAGAAGGTAGACAGCCAGGCACTTGTGCTGTTGAACGGCGAATTCGGCTACTACGCGAATGGCAAGGTCGCCTCCCTGAGCCAGCTCGGGTCGCGGGTCGTGGAGCTGTCTCCGACGGCTGCGACGCTGTCATCCGACGGCATCTCGGTTGCAGTGCTTGGGCCGGCGGGAGTCTCGGTGGTACGAAAAGGGCAGGCAGCCGCGACGCTCGTCGATGGTCGCCCCGGCCTTATCGCGCCGTCGCTCGATGAGTACGGGTATGTCTGGACCGTGCCGTCGGGCAACCCGAACGCGGTGATAGCCACTGGCGCTGACGGCGTTGCGCACAACGTTGCTCCGGGCCTGCCGCTCGACTCGCAGGTGCGGTCGTTCGAGGTCTCCCGCGACGGCGCGAGGGTCGCGGTGCTGCTGTCGACAGCTACCGGTCCGCGGCTCATCGTTGCGGCCATCCTGCGAGACCCGAAGCAGGTGCCGAGCGGTCTCGGCTCGCCGGTTCTCGATGTGCCGATCGACGCTTTCGCCTCGATCGACGCCACCTGGGTCGATGAGTTGACCGTCGCCGCTCTCACGCAGGGCAGCACGGGGGCGGGAGTGCAGCTGTTCGTCATTGGCGGCGAGAGCAGCTCTCTCGGCACCCTCGCTTCGGCGCAGGACATCGTCGGCGGCAACGGGCTCGACGGGCTGAGGGTGCTCGGCAATGATCATGTCGTCTCCACCTATCGCGGCAGCAGCTGGCAGGGCACGGGGGTCAAGGTCGACCTGGTCGCCACCCAGCGCTAGCTCTCCACAGGTTTTGCAGCTCCCTCCCTCCCGCACTCCGCAGGCGGCAGGATCAGCGCATGTTCACCATCCCCGACCCCGTGCAGGATGCCATCGCGGTGCTGTTCCCCGTTCGTTGTGCTGGCTGCGGGCGGCAGGACCGCGCCCTCTGCGCGGAGTGCCTGGCAGGGCTCCGCGCGACTCCGTCGTTAGCTGAACTGCCGGATGGCACACCCGTGGTGTCTGCACTCAGGTATGAGGCAGTGGCGAGGCGCGCCATCCTCGAGTTCAAGGAACAGGGCCGCACAGATATCGCGCGCGCCCTCGCCGACGCATTCGCGGTGTCGATCGCTGCGGCCCTTCATGGCCAGGTCGAGCTTGCAGCACTGCCTGTCGGCCGGGCCGCGTTTCGCAGGCGCGGGTACGACCCGGTTCGGCTGCTGCTCGCCAGGGCACATCTCGGAAGGCCCTCGGCCGTGTTGCAGGATGCACACCAGCGAGCAGTGCAGAAGGGGCTCGACAGCGGCGCTCGTCGACTCAATCTCGCCGGCTCGCTGCATGCTGTCGGAGATGTTCGCGGCCGACGGTTCCTGATCGTTGACGACGTGGTCACCACCGGCGCGACGATCACTGAGGCTGCAGGAGTGCTTCGACGGGCCGGTGCTGAGGTGGTGGGCGCCGCGACGCTTGCCTTCACACCGAAGCATTTCGGCGCTTCAGGGGTGATGCTCGGGCAAACCCGTGACATCCCCAGCCAGCGGGTCTACGGTAAGCAAAAGAGGCGCGGATGAATCGCCTGGTTCCACCGGGCAATCGCCGCGGCGTGCGAAACCAGGAGGACGCCATGGAAATTTCCATCAACGGTCTGGGACTCGGCATCACGGATCGTTTCAGGGATTATGCGACAGAGAAGTCGGAAAAAATATCCCATCTCGCTGACAAGGCACTGGCTTTCGAGATCAAAGTCAGCCGCCACCATGAAAAGAACGGGTCGAGCGGCGACGACCGGGTGGAGCTCACCCTGATCGGCCCAGGCCCTCTCGTTCGGGCGGAATCGAGCGGCTCAGACAAGTACGTCGCCCTCGACCTCGCTCTCGACAAACTCGTCGAACGGCTGCGCCGGGCGAAGGATCGCCAGAAGGTGCACCGCGGCAAGCGACGTCCGGTGTCGCTTGGGGAGGCGACGGCCTCGAGTTTCAGCTCGATGGACATAAGCCCTGTGGATGCCGCTGTGCTCGACCAGGTTCGCACCGGCGAAATTCCGATCATCGCTGACCAGGCCGAAGACCAGGATGAGGCGTGGAGCCCGGTCGTCATCCGCAAGAAGGTCTTCGCCGCCATGCCGATGACCGTCGATGACGCCCTGTATCGCATGGAACTGGTTGGTCACGACTTCTACCTCTTCATTGACGCGGAGACCGACCGTCCGAGTGTTGTCTATCGTCGCAAGGGCTGGGACTACGGGGTCATCGGCCTCGATGACGAGTCGCGCGAGCTCGCTTCTGCAGGCACGGCGTCCGGCCGGGCACGGCGCTAGAGCCAGCAGCTCCAGGGCCAGCGAGAGGGCCGCCGCCAGCTGGTGGTGGCCCTCTTGCATGCCCGCGACGCGCCCCCTCCTGTGGGGGCGTGCATCCGGCCCGCCCAGCAAACGCGGGGGATAGGCTTGCTACTATTACGAACTGGTCACAGCGCCCCACTTGGCGGGCGTGTGGACCACGACGATCCGGCGTCGCACCCCTTTCGCGGGCGTCGCCCCCCTAACCAACTGGAGTGACCCGTGGCCAACGTTCTCGAAAGGGTCCTGCGCGTCGGCGAAGGCCGAACCCTGCGTCGCCTCGAGCGTTACGCCGAGGCGGTCAACCACCTTGAAGACGACTTCAAGAGCCTCAGCGACGAAGAGCTGAAGAACGAGACAGTCGAGTTCCGCGAGCGCTACTCGAACGGTGAGTCCCTTGAAGACCTGTTGCCCGAGGCGTTCGCCGCAGTGCGCGAGGCCGCATCCCGCACGCTCGGCATGCGTCACTTCGATGTGCAGCTCATGGGTGGGGCCGCGCTCCACCTCGGCAATATCGCCGAGATGAAGACGGGCGAGGGCAAGACCCTTGTCGCAACGCTCGCCGCATACCTGAACGCCATCCCATCGCGGGGCGTGCACGTGATCACGGTCAACGACTACCTGGCCAGCTACCAGTCAGAACTCATGGGCCGCGTTTACAGGGCCCTCGGCATGTCTACCGGCGTAATCCTTTCCGGCCAGACTCCGGCCGAGCGCCGTGAGCAGTACGAGGCCGACATCACCTACGGCACGAACAACGAGTTCGGCTTCGACTACCTGCGCGACAACATGGCGTGGCAGGCGTCAGACATGGTTCAGCGCGGGCACAACTACGCGGTCGTCGACGAGGTGGACTCCATCCTGATCGACGAGGCACGCACGCCGCTCATCATCTCCGGCCCGGCATCGGGCGAGGCCAATCGCTGGTTCGCCGAATTCGCGAACCTGGCAACGAAGCTGGTCGCGGATGAGGACTACGAGGTCGACGAGAAGAAGCGCACGGTCGGTGTGCTGGAGCCCGG